>JAFAQJ010000128.1 GCA_019246455.1 Pseudolabrys sp. | reverse complement strand
CGAGTGAGCGTCGTGTTCGCCGACACCTGCGGCGCACTCATGAAGGTCAGTACGGTGCCGTAGTCGGCGTAGGCCTCGATCGAGGACATGCCGTCGACCGGCACGATGACCTTCATGCCGCGGAACACCGCACCGCTTGCGGTGTAGAGCACAGCTCCGTTCGCGGCGGTCCCTACGGCAATGACCGTTGTGATGCCCTTGTCCTTGAGAATCTTTTCAAGGTCGGTGTTGCGGAATTTGTCCGGGCCGGACAGCACCGACGGCTCGCTAGCTTCTGCCGCCACATCAGGCAGCACGTCGTTGATCGTCGAGTTGGCGATGATGCTGTAGATGACCGGCGCCTTAGCAGCACGCGCGGCGGCGAGCAATTTCTTCATCGCCGGCAGCGAAGCGACGCAGCGCGGACGCTGGCCGCAGTTCTGCTTCATGAAGTCGAGCATCAGCAGCGCCGTGGTCTTGGAGTCGACCGTAACCGGCTTAAGCGCCGGCGCGGGGGGCGCCTTGAAGCTGGCCCACTCATCAATGATGTCGCCCGCGAAAGTGGGCGACGCGATCGTCATGACCGCGAAGGCTAACGCGGCAGCGATCCGTTTGCAGATCATGAAATGTCCTCCCGTTACAGCGCGACTGCACCCGCTTGTAGGAACACGGGCGTCCATCGCAATATTGCATCTCGATAGCGCAAAAATGACCGTGTCGCCGGTCAAAAGAAACTAAAGGGAAGGAAACTGCGCATGAATATCAAGGTCGGCAGGGAAGCCGTCGCCGAGGCTTCGAAGAAGCTCTCGAACTGGGGCCGCTGGGGCAAAGACGATCAGATCGGCACCCTCAACCACGTCAAACCCGAGGACATCGTCAACGCGGCCAAATTGATCCGCACCGGGAAAGTGTTTGCGCTCGGCATGGCACTCGACAAAACCGGCCCGCAAAACGGCCTGTTCGGCGGCCGTTTCAACCCGATCCATCAGATGCTGGCCACGGGCACCGACGCCATCGCCGGACGTCAGGACTGGAACAACCTGCGTTACGCCGACGACACTTTGGTGCTTTGCGTGCAAGGCGCGACCCATTGGGATGCGCTCGGCCACATCTTCTACGAGGACAAGACTTATAACGGCCACGACGCGCGGCTGATTGATTCCAAAGGACTCGGCGTGCTGGGCATCGAGCACTCCAGGGACAAGATGGTCGGCCGTGGCGTCCTGCTCGACATCGCGCGCTTCCGTGGTGTTCCCTGGCTCAAGGACGGCGAAGGCATCTCCAACGACGAACTCGACCAGTGCGCCAAGCAGCAGAATGTCCGGATTGGCCGTGGCGACTTCGTCATCGTCCGCACCGGACAGATGGAACGCTGCATGAAGGAAGGCGAATGGGGCGGCTACGCGGGCGGCGATGCCCCAGGCGTCAAATTCGAGAATTGCTACTGGTGCCAGGACAAACAAATCGCCGCGATCTGCACCGACACCTGGGGTGTCGAGGTGCGGCCGAATGAATGCAAAGGACAGAATGAGCCGAACCAGCCTTGGCACTGGGTCGTCATCCCGGCGATGGGCCTGTGTATGGGCGAAATGTTCGTGCTCAACGAACTGGCAGACGATTGCGCCGAGGATGGCGTCTACGAGTTTTTCTTCTGTGGTCCGCCGTTGGTCATCACCGGCGGCACCGGTTCGCCGCTCAATCCGCAGGCGATCAAGTAACCGCCGACGCAACCGCTACTGAGGAGGACTGCCGTGGCTCGTTATCTCAAACGCGGCATGGACGCGAGTGCCATCGAAGCGGCCGACGCGAAAGTGCGTGAAACCGTCGAGGACATCCTCGACAAGGTGAAGAAGAATGGTGACGCCGCGATCCGCGAATTGTCGCAGCAGTTCGACAAATGGTCGCCACCGAGCTTCAAGCTGTCGCCGCAAGAGGTCGAGAAAGCGATTGCCCAGGTGCCCAAGCGCGACCTCGAGGACATCAAGTTTGCGCAGGCGCAGGTGCGCAATTTCGCGCAAAAACAGCGCGACACGATGAAGGATCTCGAGGTCGAGACGCTGCCGGGCGTGGTGCTCGGCCATCGGCACATCCCGGTTACGGCGATCGGCTGCTATGTGCCGGGCGGGCGATATCCGATGGTCGCCTCCGCCCACATGTCGATCGTCACGGCCAAAGTCGCCGGCGTGAAGCGCATCATCGCCTGCGCCCCACCGTTCAAAGGCGGGCCACACCCAGCCATCGTGGCGGCCATGCACTTCGGCGGAGCAGACGACATCTACGTGCTCGGCGGCGTACAGGCGGTGGCCGCGATGGCGCTCGGAACACAGACGATCAACGCCGTCGATATGATTGTCGGACCGGGCAACGCCTATGTCGCCGAAGCAAAACGCCAGCTCTACGGCCGTGTCGGCATTGATCTGCTCGCTGGTCCGACGGAAACCCTTGTGATTGCTGATGAAACCGTCGATGACGAAATCTGCGCGACTGATCTTCTGGGGCAGGCCGAGCATGGGCCGACTTCGCCGGCGGTGCTGATCACCAATTCCGAGAAGCTCGCCCGCGACACCATGCAAGAGGTTGAACGGCTTCTGAAAATCCTACCGAGCGCGGATCTCGCCGGCCAGGCCTGGACAGACTACGGCGAAGTGATCGTGTGCGCGGATTACGAGGAAATGGTCGTAGAAGCCGACAAGGTCGCTTCCGAACATGTGCAGATCATGACCGAGGATCCGGATTTCTTCCTCAACCGGATGAAGAACTACGGCGCCCTCTTCCTCGGCCCGCGCACTAACGTGGCCTATGGCGACAAGGTGATCGGCACCAATCACACGCTGCCGACCAAGAAGAACGCGCGCTTCACCGGCGGCCTGTGGGTCGGCAAATTTCTCAAGACCTGTACGTATCAGAAGGTGCTTACCGACGAAGCGAGCGCGAACATCGGCGAATATTGCTCGCGGCTGTGCATCCTCGAAGGCTTCACCGGCCACGCCGAGCAGGCCAACGTCCGCGTGCGCCGCTATGGCGGCCGCAATATCGGCTACGCGCAGGCGGCGGAATGAGTAGCAACGCCGTCGAGCTAACACGCACGCCGTCCTTCCGGCTCGACGGCAAGCGCGCACTCGTTACCGGCGCCGGGCGCGGCATCGGCCTCGCCGCGGCTTCGGCGCTGGCTGAAGCCGGCGCGCATGTAACCCTCGCGTCACGCACCGAAGATGAATTGCAGAATGTCGGACTCGCGATGTCGGCGCGCGGCTGGAAGACCGCAGCGTTGCCGCTCGACGTGCGCGACGTCGATGGGGTTAAATCGACGATCGCAGCGCAGGAGCCGTTCCACATTCTGGTCAACAATGCAGGCACCAATAGGCCGGCGCCATTTATCGATGTCAAAGTCGAGGACTTCGATTTCGTGATGAGTCTCAATGTGCGCGCAGCCTATTTCGTGGCGCAGGCGGTGGCGCGCGGCATGATCGAGGCTAAGTGTGGGGGCTCCATCATCAATATGTCGTCGCAGATGGGGCATGTCGGGGGGCCGAACCGCACGGTCTACTGTGCTTCGAAGCACGCGATGGAAGGCTTCACCAAGGCAATGGCGATCGAACTCGCGCCGCACAAGATCAGGGTTAATACGCTTGCACCTACGTTTATCGAAACGCCTATGACGCGGCCCTTTTTCCAGAATGAGGCATTCCGCGCCGATACGCTCAAGCGCATCAAGCTCGGCCGGCTCGGCCAGCTTGAGGACCTCACAGGCGCGATCGTATTTCTCGCTTCGGACGCATCCGCATTGATGACGGGATCCTCGATGATCGTCGATGGTGGCTGGACCGCGGAATAGTCAGTTCAGTATTTCCGGATTGAGCAGATTCGGCGGCCGGCGACCTTCGATCACGGCGATGATGTTGTCGACGACGACATGCGCCATGCCTTCGCGCAACTCGTAGACCGCGCTGCCAAGATGCGGCGTCAGCACCACATTCTTCATGGCGACTAGCTCGGGCGCCACGACGGGCTCATGTTCGTAGACGTCGAGACCTGCTCCCGCGATCTTCTTGCTCGCAAGCGCTTCGATCAGCGCTTTTTCGCTGATCACCGGACCGCGCGATGTGTTGATGATGTACGCGGTCGGTTTCATCAAACTCAGCTCACGCCCGCCGATCAAATGCCGGGTCTCGGGCGCGAGCTGCGGGTGCAACGAGATAAAATCGGCTTCGCGTAGCACGTCATCGAACGACTTTTGGATCATGCCGTATTGCGTCTCGACCTCGGTCGGAACACGGCGCGGATCAGCATAGATTATCTTCATGCCGAACCCGTGGGCGCGCCGAGCCACGGCCTGCCCGACCCGTCCTGCCCCGATCAGGCCGAGCGTCTTGCCGCTGACCATGCCCCCGGCTAGATGATTCGATTGCGAGCCGGGATAGACGCCAGAGCGGAACAAGGTATCGCCCTCAACAATGCGTCGCGCCACAGCGATCAGCAGCCCGAAACAAATGTCCGCGGTAGCGTCAGTGACGATCGCAGGGATATTGGTGAGCGGAATCTTGCGCCGCGTAATCTCCGCGACGTCGATCTGGTCCGGCGTGATAACCATCGCGTTGACAGCGCGTAATTTCGGGTTGGCATCGAGCACATCTTTGTCGATGCGGTCATGCAGCAAGGCCCACAAGATGTCATTGCGGGCAACGGCTGCGATCAGGTCCGGCTTCGAGATGATCTTGCTGGAATCGGGATTGACCTCGACGTCCGCGCGCTGACGCAGCCGGGCAAGCGCGCTTTCGGCAACCGGCTGGGTGACGAAAACGCGCGGCAGGTTCATTTCTTGATCGCAGCGTTGACCTTCGGCAGTACTTTCTCGGCCAACAGGATCATCGAACGGCGGCCGAGCTCCTTGTCGGCCCAGTCCTTGCCGGCATAGAGCAGCGTACCGAAATCGCCAACCGTTTCGCGGTACTTCAAAATCTCGTCGGCAACCTTGTCCGGCGTGCCGTACGTGATGAGTGCGTCGCAGACGCCGTCGAGCGTAATCTCGTCGTCAGGCTGGTCACGCCGTGTCTTAAACAGCTCGATGCGCCCGTTCATTTTGAGTTTGGTGAAGAGCTGCTTGTAGTAATAGCGATAGGGGCTGTTGGGCCCGGTGGCGTACTCTTTCGCGGTCTTCTCATCGTCGGCCACGAAAATGCTTTTCGCGACACGCCAGTTAGCTGGATCGGCCGGGCGTCCGGCGCGCGCGCAACCTTCGACATATTTCGGCCAGTGACTCTTCACCCATTGCGGCATCAAAAAGTTCGCCGAGATCGGATCCCAACCGCGTGCCGCGGCCTCAGTCACACCCTTGGAGAACGGCGCAACCGCGGTCACGACGATCGGCGGATGCGGCTTCTGCAGCGGCCTTGGAATGTAGCCCTGGCCGAGATCGGGAATGAGCTGCCGCTCGACAACGATATTCCAGTACTTGCCCTTGAGATTGTAAGGCGGATCGCTGGCCCAGATCGCCAACACCTGATTGATCGCCTCAAGAAACATCGCGTTACGGTCGGCGTCGAGATTGCCGAACGCCTCTGCATCCGAGAGCAAGCCACCGGGGCTGATGCCGAAGATGAAGCGGCCGTTGAGCAGATGATCGAGCATCGCGATCTGCGAGGCGACGGTCGCCGGATGCGTGTTCGGCATGTTGACAGTGCCGGTGCCGAGCTTGATGTTCGAGGTGGCATCGATCAGGCTCGCGATGAACACCGTGCACGACGTGATGTTCTCGGCGCGATCGGTGACGTGCTCGCCGACATAACCTTCGGCGAATCCGAGTTCGTCGGCGAGAATGAAAGCGTCACGATCCTCACGCAGCGATTGCCGCCAGTCTTTCTCCAGCGGGTGGATCGGCATGGTGAAGAAGCCGAGCTTCATGTCCGTCGAGTTCCTTGCTTCGGCCCATTGTGGAATTAGTCGGCGTGCCGTGAAAGTAATTTATTTTTCGCAGCGCTGAATTTCATCAGGTGAACGGCGGCTATTTCGGCTTGGTGCCCTTCACCGCATTGGCCCGCGCCGAATAGGTGATGTGACCTGCGGCATCGACCGGCAGACGCGCGCGTGTTCGCGACTTGAGCAAGTCGAGTTGTTGCTCGCCGAGTGCGGTCAGCACTGGCTTTGCCGCCGGTGACATCAGGGTGATCGCCCAGAATTCGTCGAAATCCACGAAGGTGCGGTTGACCGTAATTTCACGGGTTTCGATGTCTTGCAGCCCGGCGGCGCGCCACAATGCCTGCATCGCGTCGATGCGCGATGCCTCGGGACTCGGCGGCAGCGTCGGTTGCTGGCCGAACGCCTCCAACTCCTCCCATAAAGGCTGCAGCGGGAAGCCGCCGCCAAGAATGTCCCAGGCGTAGGCGCTAACCAAGCCACCCGGTCGGGCCACACGCGCCATCTCTGCAACGCCCTTGGCGGGCTCCGGCACGAAGAACAGCACCAGTGCCATCACGGCCGCATCGAAGTGATTGTCGGGAAAGGGCAGGCTCATCGCGTCGCCGATCTGGAATTTAGCGAGCCGCGCCGCCGGCCGGCTGCGGGCAAATTTGAGCTGACCTTCCGAAGGATCGACGCCTTGCACTTCGGCAGGGGCGCAGCGCTCGACCAGAAGCTCTGTGAACGCACCGTTACCACAACCGATGTCGATCCAGCGCAGGCCCTCGGAGGGTCCGAGCCAGCCGAGAAAAATCTCGCCGACCGAACGGCTCCACACGCCCATGAAACGCTCATAGCTCGCGCCGTCGTCGAAGCGGATTTGCTGTTCGGCCATATCTTTCTACGCCGCTGCCGGCGCTCCGGGTTGCTTAAGGGGATGCGCCTTGGCGAAGGCCTCGTTCTTCATGCAGTTGTCGGCGATGCGCTTGACCGTCGGATAAGGTCCCATATCGACTTTGAAGAAATGCGCGCCCGCAGCTTGGCTGGCGAGGCACAGGTCCGCGATCGTGATCTGATCGCCATGACAGAAGTTGCCGGTTTGCTTGCCATGCGTGAGATGTTGTTCCAACGCGCCGAGCGCGGCAGCGATCCAGTGCCCGGCCCATTTGGCGACACCGGCTTCGTCGACCTTGAATTCATGCGCGAGATATTCGCGCACGCGAGGCACGACCAGTGGATGCGAGTCGCAGGCCACGATCTGCGCCAGGCCGCGCACGCGGGCGCGCGCTTTCGGGTCTTTCGGCAGCAGCGGCGGGTTCGGCTTGATCTCATCGAGATATTCAATGATGGCGAGCGACTCGAATAGCGGCGGTCCCTCGCCGTCGATCAGGGCGGGTATCGCGCCCATCGGATTGATTGCCTTGAACGCTGCGTCGCGCTGCTGGCCTTTCAGCAGATTGATCTCAATAACCTCGTCGGGCGTGATGCCCTTGAGATTGAGCGCGATGCGCACCCGATAGGTCGCAAGCGAACGCCAGAACGAAAAGATCTTCATTGCCGCCCTCCTCTCACTTTTTCCCACGCCGCGACCAGTAGACCGGGATCGCAGCGCCGTCCTGCGCACCGAGCCCGGCCGCATTCGCTTCCTCGAAGCAGGCGAGCGTACGCTCGATCAAAGGCAGATCGACACCGCGCGCCTTGCCCTCGTCGCGCATGGTCTTGAGGTCCTTCACTGCCGAGGCGATGTCAAACGTCGTCGGCCCCGGATCGCCGCCTTCGAGCATGGTCGCAATCATCGGCGCGCGCGCTTTGAAAGCATTGTTGGTCGCGGAAATGTCGGTGAACAGATCGACCAGGCGCTTCGGCTCGAAACCGACATGGCGGCAGATCGCAAAAGCTTCGCCATAGGCTTGCCAGGCAATCATCAGAGGCAGATTGACCGCAAGCTTGACGCTTTCTCCAGCGCCGACAGGACCACAATGCTCGACACGACGGCACAATTGATCAAGCAGCGGCTTGACCTTGGCGAAATCCGCCAGCTCCGCACCGACGAGACCCAGCAACTTGCCCTGCCGCGCTGGGCCGACCGTGCCGCCCACCGGACATTCAACGAGCGAAGCACTTTTGGCTTTCACTTTCGCGGCGAGCGCGACCTGCGTTTCCGGTCGCACGGTGCTCATCTCGAGAAAAAGCTTGCCCTTGACGTCGCCGGAAAGCAGGCCATTCGCACCGCCGTAAACCGTGTCGATCGCCGGAGCATCGGTGAGAATCGTGATGACAATCTCCGACGCTTTCGCGACTGCGGCAGGCGAATCTGCCACTTTCGCGCCTGCATCCGCGAGCGGCTTTGCCTTGTCAGGGGACCGATTCCACACGGTTACCTGATGGCCAACTTCCATCAGGCGCGCTGCAATCGCCGCACCCATCTTTCCGAGACCGGCGACGCCGACTTGCATGATCTCATTACCTCCAGCGTTTTCTGTTGTTACGCAAACGATAGGCGATTGCATCGTGACAAGAAAGGACTTCGGGCCGCAGGGCCTCGACAGAGCGCCGCGCCGCTGCGTAAATCGAGCGAGCCGTATTTTTGCGAGGTGGGAATATTTCGGATGGCAAAAAGATCGAAAGGCACCGTTGGCGTTGTGGGTCTTGGCATCATGGGCGGCGCGTTCGCGAGGAATCTGGCGGCGAGCGGTTGGCGTGTTGTCGGTTACGACCCGAGCAAGGCCGCGCAATCGGCTGCCAAGCGCGCCGGGGTTGAAATCGCGCGCAGCGCTGTCGGAGTGGCGGAAAGAGCGCCGGTCATTTTGACAAGTCTGCCGAAGCCGGAGGCGCTGGTAATGACGGTGCGTGCGATCGCCGTCGCAAAATTGTCAAAACGCACGCTCGTCGAAATGAGCACCTTCATGATCGAGGACAAGGAGAAGGCGCGCGGCGTTCTGGAGAAAGCCGGCCATCGCATGCTCGACGTGCCGGTGTCCGGCACCGGCTCGCAGGCGCGCACCGGCGACCTCGTGTTCTATGCTAGCGGCGATCGCGCGACGATCAAGAAACTCCAGCCAATGTTCAATGCGTTCGGCCGCAAGGCTTACGACGTCGGCGCGTTCGGTAATGGCAGCCGCATGAAATATGTCGCGAACCTGCTGGTCGCGATCAACAATGTCGCGAGCGGCGAGGCAATGGTGCTCGGCATGAAATCCGGATTGCCACCGCAACTGATTTTCGACCTGATCCGCGCCGGCGCCGGCAATTCGCGGGTATTTGAGCTGCGCGCGCCGATGATGGTGAAGAACAATTACAACGACGTCACGATGAAGATCGACGTCTGGCAGAAGGATATGCAGGTGATCGGCGACTTTGCGAAGTCGATCAAGGTCAAGACGCCGCTCTTCACCGCGACCGAGGCGATCTACGACAGGGCGATCACGCAAGGACTTGGCATGAAGGACACCGGCGCGGTTTGCGCGGTGCTGGAGCGGATGGCAGGATTTAAGCGCGGCAATGCGAAAAAATCCGCGCGCAAAAAACGGCGCTGATCGCGCTACGGGTCGGGAGGTTGCGTATGGCGTCGCTTCAAGAGCGCAGCGAAATGCGCGACGGAATGTCGATCGATTGGAATGTGCCAATCGAGATGGATGATGGCGTGGTGTTGCGCGCCGACGTGTTCAAGCCGGTGAAGGACGGCCAATACCCGGTCATCCTCACTTACGGCCCCTACGCCAAGAACCTCGCCTTCCAGGACGGCTATCCGAGCGCGTGGCAGCGCATGACTGATAAGCATCCAGACGTCACAGCGGGATCGAGCAACCTCTACCAGAACTGGGAAGTCGTCGACCCGGAGAAATGGGTGCCGCACGACTACATCTGCGTGCGGGTCGACAGCCGCGGCACCGGTTGCTCGCCGGGTTATGTCGATCATTTCTCTCCGCGCGAAACCAAGGATTTCTATGACTGCATCGAATGGGCCGGCGTGCAGCCGTGGTCGAACGGCAAGGTCGGGCTCAATGGTATTTCGTATTACGGCATCAACCAGTGGCACGTCGCGTCGTTGCAGCCGCCACATCTCGCCGCGATGTGCGTGTGGGAAGGCGCCGCCGATTGGTACCGCGACATGACGCATCATGGCGGCATTATCTCCACGTTCTGGGAGAACTGGTACGACATGCAGGTCAAGACCGTGCAGTACGGCGCAGGCGAGCGCGGCAAGAGAAGTCGCGTCCACCATGAATTGGTGTGCGGGCCGGAAACGCTGCCGGACGCACAACTCGAAAAGAACCGCTGCAAATTCGGCGACGACATCCGCGCCCATCCACTCGACGACGACTACCACAAGGCGCGTTCGCCGATCTGGTCAAAGGTGACGGCGCCGCTCTTTACGGCCGCAAACTGGGGCGGCCAGGGCCTGCATCCGCGCGGGAATTTCGAAGGGTTTATGCGCGCTGCCTCCAAGCTCAAATGGCTTGAAGCGCACGGCATTGAACATTGGACCCATTTCTACACGGACTACGGTCGCGAACAGCAACTGCGCTTCTTCGACCTTTTCCTGCACGGCAAGGATACGTCGTGGTCGAAGCAGCCGAAGGTGCTGCTCAACGTCCGCCATCCCGGCGAGAAGTTCGAATTGCGCCCCGAGAACGAATGGCCGCTCAAGCGCACGAAGTGGACCAAGTTCTATCTCGATCCTTCGAATGCCGAGCTCACGACGAAGAAGGTCTCAAAATCTGCCAAGCTGTCGTTCGCGGCCATGGGTGATGGCCTCACCTTTATCACGCCGCCACTGGCGCAAGCGACCGAGATCACTGGACCTTCGGCGCTCAAGCTGTTCGCGTCATCCTCGACCAAAGATGCCGACTTCTTCATCGTGCTGCGCGTCTTCACCGGCGACATGAAGGAAATCGTATTCCAGGGCGCGATCGATCCGCATACGCCGATCGCTCAAGGCTGGCTGCGCGCGTCGCACCGCAAGCTCGACAAAAAGCTGACGCTCCCCTACCGCCCCTATCATACTCACGACGAGATCCAGCCGCTGAAGAAAGGTCAGGTCGTCGAGCTCGACATCGAAATCTGGCCAAGTTCGATCGCGGTTCCCGCCGGCTACCGGATCGCCGTGTCGATCCGCGGCAAGGATTACGAATACGGCGGCGGCAGCGGCGGCAAGTTGTCGAACTTCAAGAACGAGCTGAAAGGTTGCGGACCATTCCTGCACGATGACCCGGCCGATCGCCCGCCAGTCGTTTTCAACGGAACGACAATGCTGCATTTCGGACGCGGCAAAGCGCCCTACCTGCTGCTGCCGATCATCCCGCCAAAGTCGAAATCAGCGAAGATAAAGCGGCAATAGATCCTGCCTACAAACAAGCCGATTGCCGCATAATTTCGCAATGTCGGAAGGCCACGCGGCATCTTCGCAGTGGTAATGCGCCAACCCTCAGGTAAGCTACGCGCAACCTTCGATAACAGAAGGACGTAGAGGGTTCGGGGGGATGAACACCCAGTTCTGGCTCGTGCAAGCATTCAATGGCGTGTCGTATGGCGCGCTACTTTTTCTTGTCGGTGCCGGGTTGTCACTGATCTTCGGCGTCATGCGCATCGTTAATCTGTCGCACGGCTCCTACTTTTTGCTCGGCGGCTATGTCGCGCTGTCGGTCATCGCAACGACCGGCTCATGGGCTCTTTCAATTCCAGTGGCCGCCATCGCCATCGCGATGGTCGGCCTGGTGATGGAGCGGCTATTCCTGCGCCCCGAAGGTCAGTTCGTGACAATCCGCGACGCGATGCTCGCGCTTGGGATAGCGTTGATCTTCAGGCTTTGGATCGGGAGGGTTTTCCCGCTGATGCTGCCCGGTGCAACCGGTGCATTCATTCAGGCCGCAGTCGTTGTCGTCATACTGGCAATCCCTGTCTTTCTTATCCTGCGCCGAATCTCCGCTGTGGCGATTGAAACCGACACTTTGCGTCAGGTTCTGCTTACCGTCGGCTTTGCTTTCCTATTTCAGCAGGCCGCTCTCGACATCTGGGGTGGCAACAACATGGACATCAACCCGCCGCCGCTGCTGACGCAAAGCGTGGTGTTCGGCGGCCTGTTTCTGCCCGCCTACCGCGTGTTCATGATTGCGATGGCTGTGATCATCGGCATCGTGTTGTGGCTGGTCATGGAGAAAACCCGCATGGGAGCCGTGGTACGAGCCACGGTCGATGATGCACAGATGGCACGAGGGATCGGTATCGATACTAACCGCGTGTCAATGTTCATCTTCGCGCTGGGCGCCGGCATGGCGGCGCTCGGTGGCGTGATCGGCGGCGCTTTCCTTGGCATCTATCCCGGCCTCGATTTCGAAATGTTGCCGCTCGCTTTTGCCGTCGTCATCATCGGCGGCATGGGTTCGCTCGGCGGCGCCGCAATCGGCGCACTCCTGGTCGGGCTCGCCGACAATTTCGGCAAGGCTCTGTTTCCTGAAATTTCCTACTTCACCCTTTACGCGCCGATGGTGTTGATCCTCGCGATCAAACCCACCGGCCTGTTTGGACGGGAATAGCGCCGTGACGACGCAGACGATCAAAATCGTCGCGGTAGCGATCGCAATGGTGGTGCTTGCGCTGCTCGTGCCCCGTTCCGGCAACTTCGTCGTGCTGCTCGCCACCCGAGCGATGACCTTCGCCATTCTGGCGATGAGCCTCGACATCCTGCTTGGCTTCACCGGATTAGCTTCGCTCGGCCAGGCCGCCTATTTCGGAATGGGCGCCTACCTCGCCGCTATTCTAGTCGCGAAGTATCACGTCGGACTGGGCTGGGACTTCTGGCTTGTCGTTGTGCTTGGCATCCTGTGCGGCGCGGCGCTTGCCGCGTTCTTCGGGCTATTCGCCATGCGCGCGACCGGCACTTATTTCCTCATGATCACGTTGGCGCTTGGTCAATGTATTTGGGGGCTTGCCTACCGCTGGAGCTCGATGACCGGTGGCGACAATGGTCTCAATCTGGGCGCACGGCCGGACTTTGGCCTGAATTTGTCCGATCCGATCGTCTACTTCTATCTCGTCTTCGCGTTCTTCGGCGCGTCACTCCTCTTGCTCTATCTGCTGGTGCGCTCGCCATTCGGGCTGACGCTGATGGGTATCCGCGAACGCGAATTGCGCATGCAGATCCTCGGCTACAACACCTGGCTGCACAAATACGTCGCTTTCATCATTGCCGGCGCGTTCGGCGGATTGTCAGGAGTGCTATGGGCTTACACCAATGGGATCGTGACACCAGAGACCGTCGTGCTTACGACGTCGGTCGACGCGCTGCTCATGACGGTACTCGGTGGCGCGGGCACGCTGATCGGTGGCGCTATCGGCGCGGCAATCGTGTTCGGCTTGCGCGAATATCTCTCGACGCTGGTGCCGTGGTGGCAATACGTGCTTGGCGCCATCTACGTCATGACAATCCTTTATCTGCCGACGGGCCTGATGGGCATCCCTGCCCGGGTCCGCCAGTACCTGCGAAGCAATAGGGAACAAGCCAAGAAGAAACTCGTATCCGTGCCTTCCTGAGCGGTCAGGAAGGCGAACACGAACACTGAAGAGGAGGAAGACTATGACAAGCACTTTGCGACAGCGGCTCACGCCGTTGCTGGCCGGCACTTGTATTGCTCTTGGCCTCGGGATGGCGCCGGCGGGCGCCGAAACGCTGACCATCGGCTTCCTCGCGCCGATGACCGGCGGTTTCGCACAAGTCGGTCAGGACATGGTCAACGGCTTCCAGCTCTATCTGGACCAGCACGACAACAAGCTCGGCGGCATGGATGTCAAGTTCATCGTCGAAGACGAGCAAGCCAAGAGCGATCTCGCCGTCACCAAAGCGAAAAAGCTGGTCCTGCAGGACGGCGCGCAGATGTTCATCGGCGGGCTTCTGGCCTCGACCGGCTATGCACTCGCGCCCGTCAGCACCGAAACCAAGACGATCTACATTTCTTCGGTGCCGGCGGCTGACGACCTGACGCAACGCCAGTTCGACAAATATCCCTACTTTATCCGCACAAGCTGGACCTCGTCGCAACCGCATCAGCCGCTCGGTCAGTGGGCATGCGATCAGGGCTACAAGAAGGTCGTCGCGATCGCGGCCGACTACGCTTTCGGTTATGAAGTCGTCGGCGGCTTCCAGAAGGTGTTCGAGGACTGCGGTGGCAAGGTCATCCAGAAGATCTGGCCGCCGCTCGGCACCAAGGACTTCGGGCCTTACATTCCGACCATGAAAGCCGATGCCGATGCGATCTTCTCGCTGATGGTCGGCCCCATGTCGTTGCAATTCCCGAAGCAACTGCGCGGCGCCGGCATCAAGAAGCCGATCATCGGCGGCGGCACGAGCTATGACGAATTCGCCCTGCCGTTCATGAGCGACGAAGTGATCGGCGACGTCTCGGCGCTGCACTACAGCGCCGCGATCGAAACACCAAAGAACGAAGCCTTCGTAAAGGCTTATCGGGCCAAGTACAGCAAAGTCCCGTCGTATTATGCGGAGAACAACTACACGACCGCCGAGTGGATCGACGAGACCATCAAAAAGTCAGGCGGCAAGTGGCCGGGCGCCGAAGCCTTCATCAAGACAATGCAGGGCATCAAGCTGGACTCCGTGCGGGGCCCTCTTGTCATGGACGACATGCGCAACCCGATCGAGAACATCTACATCAAGAAGGTCGAGAAGAAGAAGATGTTCGGCTACGACAAGGACGAGCTCTGGAACACGGTCATCAAGACCTATCCCAACGTCAGCCAGTTCTGGACTTACGGCAAGGAGACGTTCCTGAAGCAGCCGGTCTACAGCAAGGACTTCCCGCCCTGTAAATATTGCGACTAAGTACGACATGCCGGGGTCCGCGTTGCGCGGCCCCCGGCCGCTTTTTAGGAATTGAGACGTGGCGTGAGTATCGATCAAACCGACGAAGCCGTACCCGCTCTCGAGCTGCGAAGCCTCGCCAAGAGCTTCGGCGGCCTCAAGGCAACGCGCGACGTCACTTTTCGTGTGATGCCGGGCGATCGCAAGGCGATCATTGGCCCCAACGGCGCCGGCAAGACCACGTTGTTCAACCTGATCACCGGCATTTATCCGGTGACATCCGGACAGATTTTCTTGTTCGGCAACGACGTCACCAAATGGCGGAGCCATCAGCGCACAGCGCTCGGCATGGCGCGCACCTTCCAGGTCACGAGCCTGTTTCCAAAGCTGACGGTGCTCGACAATGTGCTGCTCGCGATCAACGGGCTGCAGCCCTCGAAATTCGTAATGTGGCGGCCGCTCGCCTCGTACCGCAGTACCTACGACAAGGCGCACAGTCTGCTCGAACGCGCCAGCTTTCTCGACCGCAAGGATGTCGAAGTCCGTAACCTGTCGCACGGCGAGCAGCGTCAACTCGAGATCGTACTCGGACTCGCCAGCGACCCAAAGATTCTGTTGCTCGACGAGCCGGCCGCCGGACTTTCTTCCGGCGAGTCGACCGAGATGGCACACTTTCTCATCAAGTTGCCCCGCGATCTGGCTATCCTGCTAATCGAGCACGACATGGACGTTGTGTTCGATGTTTGCGCTGAAATTTCGGTTCTCCATTTCGGCGAACTGCTGGAAACCGGGACGCCTGAGCAGATTAAAAAGAGCCAACGTGTGCAAGAAATCTACCTGGGGACCGGCTGATGGCGATCCTCGAGGTCCACGACATCCATACCTACTACGGCGACGCCTACGTGTTGCAGGGGCTCTCGATCAAGCTCGAGCAAGGCCAGATCCTCGGGCTGCTCGGCAGGAACGGTGTCGGCAAGACCACGCTGGTGAATTCGATCGTCGGCTTCACGCCGCCACGCCGCGGCAATATCGTGTTCAAGGGCGTCGACATCACGCGCTCGCCTTCATATGAGACCGTGCGTCAGGGCATGGGGCTGGTGCCGCAGGGCCGCCGCGTGTTCCCCACCTTGAGCGTTGAGGAAAACCTCGTGGTTGCGGAAGGCCACACCGAGCGACACGGTTGGAATTTGAAGCGCGTCTATGCGCTGTTTCCGCGCCTAGAGGAACGCCGCAACCAACGCGCCAAGACTTTGTCCGGCGGCGAGCAGCAAATGCTGGCGATCAGCCGCGGCCTGATGACCAACCCCGACTGCCTGATCATGGACGAGCCCTCGGAAGGACTGGCCCCGATCATCATTCAAGGTCTGTGGGATGCGATCGGCGAACTGAAGAAACAAGGCTTGTCGATCTTGCTGGTCGAGCAGAACGCTCATCTCGCGCTCAAGCTGGTCGACTACGTCCATGTCATGAGCAAGGGGCAGGTTGTCTATTCGGCGCGGCCGCAAGAACTCGCCGCCAACGAAGACATCAAGTCGAGCTATCTCGGCATTTAATCGTCGTTGGCTTTCAAAGGCAGGAAACAATGTGGAATAAGTACGCGAACACCGCCGCGCGCAAGCATGGCAAGCCCGGACGCGAGGTGCGTCCGAAGTCCGTAACGATCGACATGCATGCGCATGCTGGCGTTCCTGCCGCCGGACAGTTCGTCGGCAACCGGCTGGACATCTCGACCATCCCGCTAGCGCATTTCGCCTCGCCTGAGACGAAAGAGCTCAACACCAAGCAGGAGCAGGATATCCGCGGCCGAATGACGGCGTACGATGAGCGCTTCGCCGACATGGACCGCATGGGCGTCGACATGCAGTATGTGATGCCGGCACCCCCGCAGCTCTACCATACCGTCGCGCTCGACGTGGCAGTTCCTGCCGCGCGCATGATCAATGACGGCATCGCTGAATATTGCAGCAAGCACAAGGATCGGCTGATTCCTTGTGGCACCGTGCCGATGCAGGACGGCAACGAGGCGGCCAAAGAGCTCGAATACGTCATCAGGACGCTCGGCATGAAGGGCGTCGAGATTTTGACCAATGTCGCCGGCCGTGAATTGTCCGATCCAGCCTTTGCGCCTTTCTGGAAGAAAGCCGAAGAGCTCGGCGCGCTGGTCGCCATTCATCCCAACGGATTCACGGAGGGCAAAAGGCTGTCGCGCTTCTACTTCAACAACATTGTCGGCAATCCGTTCGAGACAACCCTCGCGCTGCATTACCTGATCTTCGACGGTGTGTTCGAGCGCCATCCGAAGCTCAAGGTTTTTGCGATGCATGGCGGCGGCTATTTGGGCGGCTATTCCGGCCGCATCGATCACGCCTGGGGCGCCCGTTCTGACGTCAACGCCGGCCTGCCGAAAGCGCCGGGACATTATCTACGCAACAACGTTTATTTCGACACTGTTGTGTTCACGCCGCTGC
The DNA here is from genome assembly GCA_019246455.1 of Pseudolabrys sp. GTDB lineage: Bacteria > Pseudomonadota > Alphaproteobacteria > Rhizobiales > Xanthobacteraceae > Pseudolabrys. The sequence goes on along the minus strand of JAFAQJ010000128.1, from coordinate 744 downwards.
AGCTTGAAATGCTGGTGCGCGCGTTCGGACGTGACCGCGTCATCATGGGCACCGATTTCCCCTTCGACATGCTGGAAGCCGATCCGATCGGTCACGTCGCATCGGTTGAGATGCTCGATGACAGCGCGCGCGCCGCGATCGCGGGCGGCACGGCAAAGGCATTGCTCGGCCTTTAGGCTTTGAGGAAATCGAGCAGCGCGGTCTCCTCGATCACCGCGCGATCCGTGCTGTGGGGGCCGGCGCGGCTCTGTTCCTCGGCGGTGCGCGTCGCCTGCAGATAAGCGCCGAGGTGCCTCGCATATTCGACGATCCGGCGGTTGATAGAAAGTCGCGCTTTCTCGAAGCGTTTCAACGCTGCGGGGATATCGTGTTCCTCGCCGAGCGCAGCGACCAAGGCAGCCGTATCGTCAGCGGCCTTGGCCAAGCCAGCCCCCACATGAGGCCGCGCGACAAACGCCGCGTCGCCAATTACCGCGACCCGCCCTATCGCCATCCGCGGCGATTCGAGATCGTAAATCGGCTGCAGGATCGGTTCGGTGATCAACCGCACGATTTTGCGAAACTGCGGAGCCAGCAGCCGCTCAGCGGCTTCACGCATCTCCTCAATCGCGGCCCGGCGAATGAGCGGCGGCGGGATCGAGATCGCGTGGGTCTTGCCGCTGTCGTCGGTCAGCAGCCACGGCAGCTTCTTCGTCTCGTCGGCCGGGCGATACCAGATCACATTGTAGCGGCGATGGCCGACGC
>JAFAQJ010000295.1 GCA_019246455.1 Pseudolabrys sp. | reverse complement strand
CCAGCGTTCAAGGTCGGCCTGACCGAAACCAAATCGCCGTCCAACCCGCTCGGCATCAAAGGTTGCGGCGAAGCCGGCGCGATTGCCGCGCCAGCCGCGGTCATCAACGCCATTACCGATGCGACCGGAACAGAAGATATCGCCATGCCCGCGACCGCAGCGACGGTCTGGGCGGCGTTGCAAAAAGCCAATGCAGCGCGACGGGCAGCAGAATAACGGAGAACCGAAATGTACAATTTCACGTATCACAAGCCGACCAGCGTGCGGCAAGCGGCCAATCTGCTCGCCAAGAACCCGGAAGCGAAACTGCTCGCCGGCGGACACTCGCTCATCCCGGTGATGAAGCAACGCCTGGCTCAGCCGTCGGCGCTGATCGACCTCAACCAGATCGAGGATCTCGCTGGCATAGAATTGAAGGGTCGTTCGATCGTGATTGGCGCACTCACTCGGCATGCCGATGTCGCGAATTCGAAGGTGGTGCAGGAGGCGCTTCCGGCGCTCGCCGAAGTGCCGGGCTCGATCGGCGATCCGCAGGTGCGTAACCGCGGCACGCTCGGCGGCTCGGTTGCCAACAACGATCCGAACGCCGATTACCCCGCGGCTTGTCTCGGCCTCGGCGCGACGATCATCACCAACAAACGCCGCATCGCGGCCGACGATTTCTTCACTGGCATGTTCTCGACCGCGCTTGAGGAGAACGAGATCATCACCAAGGTGAGCTTCCCGATCGCGAAGAAGGCGGGCTACGAAAAGTTCAAACACCCGGCTTCGGGCTTCGCGCTAGTCGGCGTGTTCGTGTCGAAACGTGGCGCGGATATCCGCGTGGCCGTAACCGGCGCTGGCGCCAATGGCGTTTTCCGCCTGAAGTCATTCGAGGAAGCGCTCAAGAAACGCTTCGCGGCGAAATCGATCGAGGGAATGACGATCCCGGCGAACGGAATGAACAGCGACATCCACGCCGGCGCCGAATACCGCGCGCATCTCGTCGGAGTTCTGGCGCGGCGGGCTTTGGCTAAGGCCACCGCGTAACCATGGTTGCGTGGCTGGGCGGGGCGTTTTCTGTAGCGCTTGCCGCCGTGCTTCTGACTGCTGGAACGGCTTCGGCTGATAAAATCCTGGTGTCTCGCGACGCGCGTAGCGGGACTATTTCCGTACCGGCCGATCTCGTGTTGCCCAAGGATCGGCTAGCTAAGCTTCCTGCCATCATCATCGTTCACGGGTCGGGTGGCGTGAGGGCGGACCGCGAATATGCCTATGCGCGCACCTTCAATGAAATGGGGGTGGCGGCCGTCGTCATCGACAGCTTCGCGCCGCGGGGCATCAAGACGACCGTCCTCAATCAGTCGTCCGTCAGCTCAAACGACATGCTGGCCGACGCCGTGGCGGTCCTCAATAAGATCAGCCGTCACCCTGAGATCGATCCGGAGCGTATCGGTCTGATCGGTTTCTCCAAAGGCGGCACAGTCGCGGTGAAGGTGGCGCTGCGGCGTTACATGACGTCGCTGGCGAAAGACAACGCGCGCTTTGCGCTCTCGATCGCGCTCTATCCGTGGTGCGGCGACCAGCCGCTTGATTTCAGTCCCGCTGGCGCGCCGCTCGTCATGATGCTGGGCGCCAACGATACCTATGTCGGCACCGAGGCATGCCGCGAATATGCAAAAAAATTTGAAGCAGCTGGCGGCAAGCTCACGCTCAATGTCTATCCAGGCGCCAAGCACGATTGGGACATTCCAGGCGCGGCGCTTTGGCACATGGGGCGCGGCGAAAATGCGAGCAAGTGCATCTACGACGAGGTGCAGCCCGGTACCTGGATCGACCGGTCTACGCATCTCACGGTTTTCGAAAACGGCAAGCCGACCGCTGACCGCAAAACGGCGGCGACGCGATGCATCACATTTGGCGTGTCGGGCGGATACGATCCTGAGATCGCGAAGCGCTCGGCGCTGGACATTCGCGACGCTATTCGTGCGGCCTTCCACCTCGAATAGGTTGATCGAGCATTGTCAGCACGCCGACATACTGGCAGCTAATTTCGTCGATCGCGGGAACGGGTGGTCGCAGCTCGCGTTGCGACATCACACACAACAATCCGCAACCGCGAGACCCCATGCAGTTCGTGCCGCTGATCGTGATGATCCTTCTCGTGGCGAGCATGGCGCTCGCGCGCGTCATTGTCTGAGTCCGGTGGCGATCAAGCCGGCGAGCGGTCGAGTTCTGCGAGCAAATCGTGCAGGTCCAGCGGGTTCGTGAACATCTGAAGTGCTCCGTCCGCTTTCTTCGGCCATTTCTCCTTGGGACGATCCCAATAAAGCTCAACACCATTGTCGTCGGGATCGCGTAGATAAAGAGCTTCGCTCACGCCGTGGTCACTGGCGCCGTCGAGCGGAATTCGTACGGCAATCAGCCGCTTGAGCGCATCGGCAAGAAGCCGCCGTGTCGGATAAAGGATCGCGGTGTGGTAGAGCCCGGTGGTGCCGGGCGCCGGCGGATGGCCACCTTTGCTTTCCCAGGTGTTGAGCGCGAGGTGGTGATGGTAGCCGCCGGCGGAAATGAACGCCGCGCCTGGCCGAGTAGTCGTGACTTCGAAACCGAGCACGCCGACATAGAAATCGAGCGCGCGCTGCAAATCGGCAACTTTGAGATGGACGTGGCCGATCCGCACGCCCTTGTCGATGCTCGGAAATTGGAGGGCTTGTGCGGCGTCTGCCTGACTGGACATCGTGAAAATCCTCGAAAAAATGGCGGGCTGCGCCTTAACCATGGCCGCTCCGCGATTTGATGCCTACATGCATGTAAGACCGCGTTTCGTTAGGTTAAAGTCCTTTCATGGCGAGCAATTCCGCAGCAAAATCCGTACCGGCGTCGATCGACAAGACGCTCGATTTGCTCGGGCAGGCCGATTACATCGCCGACCGCCCGCTGGCGACCGTGTTGTTTTTGGCGCTCAAGATGGGGCGGCCGATCTTCCTCGAGGGCGAGGCCGGCGTCGGCAAGACCGAAATCGCCAAGGTGCTGTCGCAGGCGTTGGGCCGCCGCCTGATCCGCCTGCAGTGCTACGAGGGCCTCGACGTCGCGGCTGCAGTCTATGAGTGGAATTACGGCGCGCAGATGATCGCGATCCGCTTAGGCGAAGCGGAAGGGACTGCCGATCGTGAGCGCCTCGAGCATGACGTTTTTTCCGAACGTTTTCTGATCAAGCGGCCGCTGTTGCAGGCGCTCGAACCGAATCCGGCAGGACCGCCGGTATTGCTGATCGACGAGATCGACCGCACTGACGAAGCCTTCGAGGCGTTTCTGCTCGAAGTGCTGGCGGATTTCCAGGTCACGGTGCCAGAGCTTGGCACCATCAAGACGGCACATCCGCCGATCGTCGTTATCACCTCGAACCGCACCCGCGAGGTGCATGACGCGCTCAAGCGCCGCTGCCTCTATCACTGGGTTGGCTATCCGAGCGCAGAACGCGAACTGAAAATCCTGCGGGCGCGCATTCCCGGCATCGGCAAAAAACTGTCCGAGCAGGTCGTCGCCTTCGTGCAGGCGTTGCGCAAGGAAGATTTGTTCAAGTCACCGGGCGTCGCCGAGACGCTCGATTGGGCAGGAGCGCTCACCGAGCTCGACGCGGTAGCGCTCGACCCGGCGACGGTCTCCGATACTCTCGGCGTGTTGTTGAAATATCAGGACGATATTGCCCGCGTCGATGGTGGCAAGGTGAAGTCGTTGCTGGACGACGTGAAGTCGGATTTGCGCGCGGCGGAGTGAGCGATGGCCGACCGACCCGGCACGCTTTCGGACAATATTCTCTACTTCGCGCGGGCACTGCGCGCCGCGGGAATTCGGCTCGGGCCACGCTCGGTGATCGACGCACTAGAGGCCGTGGGGACCGCGCAAGTCGGCACCCGCGACGATTTCTACTGGACGCTGCATGCCGTGTTCGTGAAGCGGCACGAACATTCGCTGCTGTTCGATCAGGCCTTCAAGATTTTCTTCCGCCGCCACGGGTATCTGGAAAAGTTGATCGCAACGATGTTGCCGCAAGCGCCAGCCACCGAGCTTGACATGCCCCCGCCGGGTGCACAGCGCATCCAGGAAGCTTTATTTTCCGGCCTCAATGAGAGCGAGCATCACAAATCCGATGTAGAAGTCGACATGCGGCTGACGACCTCGGATCGCGAAGTATTCCAGCGCAAGGATTTCGCGCAGATGACGGCAGCCGAAATCGCGGCGGCCAAGGATGCCATCGCTAGACTGAAATTGCCGCTAGATCTCGTGAAGACACGGCGACTTGCGCCGCATCGGCGCGGCCACATCATCGATATGCGCCGCACGTTGCGCGCCAGCATGAAAGCCGGCGGCGCAGTGATCGACCTGAAATACCTTGGACCACGACAAAAAGAGCCGCCGATCGTGGCGCTGCTCGATATTTCCGGCTCGATGAGCCAATACAC
>JAFAQJ010000293.1 GCA_019246455.1 Pseudolabrys sp. | reverse complement strand
TTCCGGCTCGGGCTCAGACTCATAAAGCCAATTCACCCGGGCGTCCGTAAACAGCTTGCCGTAACCTAAAGGAACGTGAACCCAAAAATAATTGTCGTGGCCGCCGGCTTCGAGAAGCAAAACCTTGTTCTTCCCCGAAGCGGTGAGCCGATTGGCCAGCACACAGCCCGCGCTGCCGGCCCCGACAATGATGAAATCGAATTGAATGTGCCGCAAATTTCCTTCCCCCCGGAAGCGTGTTGTGCGCCTATTCTTGCCATGCGTCGTTTCAAGACGACACAACCTTAGGCTGGCTTGGCAGCGCTTTTGGCCCTATCTGTCGGAAGACATCGACTGGTGTTCCTGCAAATCGTTCGCAAACCGGCCTCCTCATGCAGAGTGAAAAGGAACAGGTCGCCCTGACCTCGATTGCCGCGTCGGCGGCAATGACCGTGGCCAAGGGCATCGTCGGCTTGCTGACGGGGTCTCTGGGCTTATTGTCGGAGGCCGGGCACTCGCTGATTGATCTCGGCGCGACGATCATGACTTATGTGGCGGTACGCGTTTCCGGGAAGCCGGCTGACGCCGAGCATCATTATGGCCATGGCAAAATCGAAAGCATCTCGGCGCTCGCGGAAACTGCGATGCTGTTCCTGCTATCGGGCGTGGTGATCTGGGAGGCCTGCAAGCGTTTGTTCGCCCATGAGGGTCACGGTCACGCGGTCGACCCGACGGTCTGGGCGTTCGCAGTGATCGTCGCTTCGATTGTAATCGACTTCTTTCGCGCGCGGGCGCTGACCCATACGGCGGAGAAAACTTCGAGCCATGCGCTCGAGGCCGACGCGCTTCATTTCAGCTCCGATCTGTGGTCCTCGTTTGCAGTTTTGATCGGGCTCGGCGGCGTGTGGTTCGGGCTGTCGTGGGCAGACTCTGCGGCCGCGGTAGTCGTCGCCATGCTCGTTTGCATTGCGGGTTGGCGTCTCGGCAAGCGGACCATCGATACGCTGACCGACGTCGCTCCTAAAGGCATCGTCGAGCACGTGACGAGCATCGCCCAAAGAGTGCCGGGCGTCGTTTCAGTCGATCAGATTCGCGCCCGGGAGGTCGGCGACACGACGTTTGTTGATCTGGCCGTCACAGTCAGCCGAACTTTGCCACTCGAACGCGTCAACGAACTCAAAAAGCAAGCGGTGCACGCGATCGGCCGCGCGCTATCGAACGCTCAAGTAACGGTGACGACCGAAGCAGTCGCTCTCAGTGACGAGACCGTTCTCGAGCGCGTCATGGTGATTGCACGCAACCGTGCCCTCGCCGTCCACCACGTCACGGTTCACAAAATGCGGGACAGGCTTTTGATCTCGCTCGACCTCGAGGTCGACGGCAGGTTGCCGCTTGGTGAGGCACACCGCGTGGCCGATGAACTTGAACATGCAATTGAACAAGAACTTGGCGCGGAGGTGGAAGTCGAGACTCATATCGAGCCATTACAGCCGGAGAATGCACAAGGACGCGAAGCGCCTCCCGAACGGATCAATGCGGTCACCATCGCGCTTTCGGAAAGCGCGGCCGAAGGTCGCACGATCCGCGACATTCACGACGTTCGGGTGCGCGAAACCGACGAAGGTGAAATCGTCAATTTTCATTGTCGGGTCGATCCGGCTCTCAGCGTGCAGGACGTCCACGAGAAGGTGGACGAGATCGAGCGTGCGCTACGCCGCAAATCGCCATCCGTGAAGCGCGTGATCGGACACGCCGAGCCGATCCGCTAGCCTTCTCCTCGCCACATCCGGAGTCCAAACGAGCAGCTTATGCGTACCGATACCGCCCCACCGATCCGTTTGAAGGACTATCGCGCGCCCGATTGGCTGGTCAAAACCGTCGATCTCGATTTTTCGTTGCATCCAACCAGAACACAGGTGCGCGCGAGGCTGTTACTCCAGCCTAATCCCGACAATGCAGCGGCGCCGCTTGTCCTCGACGGCGATGGCCTTACCCTCGTGTCGCTGAAAATCGACGATACTGGTTTGTCCTCGAATGATTTCACCGCGACCCCCGACAAACTAACGGTCCTGCAGCCGCCGCAGCGTCCATTTTGGCTGGAGATCGAGACGCTGGTCGATCCGTCCGCCAATAGCCAATTGTCGGGCCTGTACCGCACGAGCGGCAATTACTGCACCCAATGCGAAGCGGAAGGTTTCCGCCGCATCACGTATTTTCCCGACCGTCCTGACGTGATGGCGGTCTACTCGACACGGATCGAAGCCGACAAGAGCGAAGCCCCTGTCCTCCTCTCCAACGGCAATCTCGTCGATTCAGGGGACTTGCCGAAAGGACGGCATTTCGCACTTTGGCGCGATCCGCACCCCAAGCCGTCGTACTTGTTCGCGCTGGTCGGCGGTGACCTCGGACACATCGAAGATACGTTCATCACGATGTCCAATCGCAAGGTCACGTTGCGTATCTATGTCGAGCACGGCAAGGAGGGGCGCTGCGCCTACGCCATGAACTCGCTCAAACGCTCAATGCTATGGGACGAGGAAGCCTTTGGCCGCGAATACGACCTCGACATCTTCATGATTGTCGCCGTATCCGATTTCAACATGGGCGCGATGGAGAATAAGGGCCTCAACGTCTTCAATGACAAATACGTGCTGGCGACGCCGGACACCGCGACTGATAGCGATTTTGCTGGCGTCGAATCCGTGATTGCCCACGAATATTTTCACAATTGGACCGGAAATCGCATCACCTGCCGCGACTGGTTTCAGCTTTGCCTCAAGGAAGGCCTCACCGTTTTTCGCGATCAGGAGTTTTCGGCTGATCAACGCTCGCGCGCGGTTGAACGGATTAGCGACGTGCGCGGCCTGCGCAATACACAATTCATTGAGGACTCAGGTCCGCTGGCACATCCGGTGCGGCCAGAGGTCTACAAGGAGATCAACAACTTCTACACCAGCACCGTCTACGAAAAGGGCGCGGAAGTAGTCCGCATGATCAAGACGATGATCGGCGCTGAAAAGTTTCGCGCCGGCATGGATCTTTATTTCGAACGCCACGACGGGCACGCCGCAACGGTCGAGCAATTCATCCAGTGTTTCGCGGACGCAAGCCGCATGGATATGACGCAGTTCATGCGCTGGTACAGCCAGGCGGGCACGCCGCGCGTGACAGTGAAGAGCCATTACGACGCTGCCGCCAAAACCCTGACGCTCGATTGCATGCAGACTCTTGCGCCGACACCGAACCAACCCGTCAAGCAGCCAATGGTAATCCCGCTCGCCATCGGCCTCGTCGAGCAAGACGGACGCGATTTGCCGACGATGGCTGGCGACCGCGCCCTCGAGCGCGGGATTCTGCTCCTGACGCAGTCCTCGCAAAGTTTCACATTCACGAACGTCCCAGCAAAACCTGTCGTCTCCGCCAATCGTAATTTCTCGGCGCCTATCAACCTCGATATCGATCTGACGCCAGACGAACTCGCCTTTCTGGCGGCGCGCGATGGTGACCCATTCAACCGCTGGCAAGCGATTCAGGAGATCGCACTGAAGCTGCTCTTGGGCAACGTAGCGGCCCTTCGCGCGGGCGGCGCACCTCAGCGCGATCCAAGGTTGATTGAGGCCTTGGATGCCTTGCTGTCAGATCGATCGCTCGAGCCAGCCTTTGTCGCACTAGCACTCAGCATGCCGAGTGAATCCGACCTTGCCCGCGAGATCGGCAAGGATGTCGACCCCGACGCGATCTTTAAAGCTCGTTTTGCGCTTCGTGCCGATATCGGCCAATCGCTCGGCACGAAGCTCAAAGAGACGTACGAACACGTGACCCTACCCGGCCCCTACTCGCCCGACGCGGCTAGCGCCGGCCGGCGGTCCTTGCGTAACGCATGCCTTGATCTGCTGGCCGCGGGAGGAGGTCATAGCGCCATCGGCGGCGCCGCGCGGCAATATGATGCCGCCGACAATATGACCGACCGTTTTGCCGCGCTTGGTATTCTGTCGCTCTACGATACGCGGGAGCGCGAGCGAGCGCTGAGAGATTTCTATCGCCGTTACGCATCCGACGCGCTGATCGTCGACAAGTGGCTGGCGCTGCAAGCCATGATCCCAGAGGAAAAGACGCTCACACGCGTGCGCGAGCTCGAGAAGCATCCGGGGTTCTCGATGAATAATCCCAACCGCGTCCGTTCGCTGATCGGCTCGTTTGCGATGGCCAATCCTACCCAGTTCAACCGCGTCGACGGGCTCGGCTACGATTTTGTCGCTGACATCGTCATTACGCTCGACCCAAAGAATCCGCAGGTCGCGTCGCGCTTAGCGACCGCATTCCGGACCTGGCGCACGATGGACGCGCCGCGGCGCGCCAAGGCCGAAGTGACGCTGCGGCGCATCAAAGCGACTGCGCCCCTGTCGCGAGACGTGTCGGATATCGTCGAGCGGGCACTCGATGCCGGCTAGCGAAGCGACGGAAAAGACTCAATTTTTAAAGGAGCAGCGCCACAACCCACGGATCTGATTCCTGTTCGCAACATTTAAAAAATTATTGACGCGGACTCTCGACAACGAGTCGCGCATCGATTCAAATCGGCGAGTGATTCGGAGAGATGCGGCACATCCTTCCGGTCAGGGTGGCAGGGGAAATCCGAGCGGAGGTCGTCAATGGCGCGCGCCGATGTGGCGAGTGCGTCCGTGCGTTCCGATTCGATCAAGGGGTTGGCGCAATCAATTGCCCGCCCGACCTACCGCCGTCTACTGAACGCTGAGCCGCTGCTGCGGCGCGCCGTCCCCGTCCTCATCGTCGCCTTTCTCGCCACCATCTGCGTCGGCGCGGTGGTCCAAATCCTCGATCACAAGCGCCAGACAATCGGAGACATGATCGCGACCCTCGATTCAGCGGCCGAGATCGCCGGTGAACGTTTGATAACGGCCGACACCACGCGACGTCCGCAGGACCTGCTCGCCGACGTTTTGCCGGTCTGGGCGACTGCAAGCGGACGAACTTTTCTTCTCACCAACGAAGATGGCTTCGTGACTGCCGCCGCCCCAGCAATCGACGGGATCGTCGGGCGTCGCCTCATCGATATCCTTGGACCAACCCAGCCTCTGACCACATTTGGTGCCGGCGCAGGGGTGCTAGAGATTGCGTTGCCCGACGGCACCCAAGCGCTAGCGACAGTCCGTATGCTCAGGGGACCGCTGGGCCAGCTCGCCGCGCTGCAGACTCGACGTTCGGCACTGATGTCGTGGCGATCGCTCACCACCCTGACGGTCACCCTCTCCGCCACCACCGGCTTCGTCGTCCTCATCCTCGGCTTCGCGTTCCATTGGCAATCGACGCGTGCGCGTGAAGCCGATGTAATCTACGAGACCGTGCGCAGCCGCATCGACACGGCGCTCAACCGCGGGCGCTGCGGCTTGTGGGACTGGGATCTTGCGCGCGGCCGCATCTTCTGGTCGCAGTCGATGTTCTCGATCCTCGGCCTCGAAGCGAAGGACGATCTTCTGACTTTCGGCGAAGTCAATGCGCTGGTGCATCCCGACGATATTCGCCTCTACGACATCGCCAAGCACGTCGCTGAAGCCAAAGCCTCGACCATCGATCACGCATTCCGGATGCGCCACGCCGACGGCCATTGGGTCTGGCTGCGCGCGCGCTGCGAATTGGTTCAGCAACGCGGCGAACCGGGTCTTCACCTTATCGGCATCGCAGTCGACGTCACAGAGCAGAAGAACCTGGTCGAGCGCACGGTCGCGGCAGATCTCCGGTTGCGCGACGCCATCGAAACGATCCCCGAAGCATTCGTGCTGTGGGACGCCAGCAACCGGCTCGTGCTGTGCAACTCGAACTTCCAGGACCTGCATGACCTACCCGACGAAGCGATCACCGTCGGCGCGTCCTACGAGTCCGTTGTCGCCGCCGGGAAAAAGCCGGTAGTCCGCACCAAAGTCACCACCGACGGGCCGTCTTTGCCGGGCGCCCGTACCTTCGAAGCCCAGTTGGAAGATGGGCGTTGGCTGCACATCAGCGAGCGCCGTACCAAAGACGGCGGCTATGTCTCGGTCGGCACCGATATCACGCCGCTTAAGACACACGAAGAAAAGTTGATTCACAGCGAACGGCGGCTGATTTCGACCGTTAACGATCTGCGCGCCTCTCAGCAACGCTCCGCCGAACTCGCGGAGAAATATCAGGAAGAAAAAACCCGCGCTGAAGAGGCCAACCAGGCCAAATCGAAATTCCTCGCCAACATGAGCCACGAGTTGCGCACGCCGCTCAACGCCATTATCGGCTTCTCGGAAATCATGGCGTCGGGCATGTTCGGGCCGCTTGGCGCCGAGAAATACGAGGAATACTGCTCCGACATCCACCGCAGCGGACAATATCTACTCGACGTCATCAACGACATCCTAGACATGTCGAAGATCGAGGCCGGTCGCATCCGTCTCGACTTCGAGGAGGTCGATCTAGACGCGCTGCTCGACGACGCAATGCGCGTGGTTACCGCGCGTGCACAAGACAAGCGTTTAAGCGTACGGTCGCGGATTGCCCCTGCCCTGCGACTCCACGCCGATCGCCGCGCGCTCAAGCAGATCATGCTCAATCTGCTCTCAAACGCGGTGAAATTTACGCCGGAAGGCGGTCACGTTCTGGTGCGCGGCCGCCAATCGGGGGAATGCGCCATCATCTCGATCATGGACAGTGGCATCGGCATCGCGCCGGATGCCTTGGTCAAACTCGGCCGACCATTCGAGCAGGTTGAGAACCAGCATACGCGTAGCCATCAGGGCTCCGGCCTCGGTCTCGCAATCGCAAAGTCGCTCGTCGAGTTGCATGGCGGTCGCATGCGCATCCGCTCTGTGCTCGGCCGCGGCACGATGGTGATCGTGCGGGTGCCGCTGCAGCCGAACTGCGCGCTCCCCAAGGAACAGGCGGCTTAAGGCTGTTTGCTTTTGATGCGATTGGCACCCAGCGGTTGAGCCTTTGGCGCTTCGCCCAGAATCCGCACGAAGCTCTCGCGCACCTTGGCTTGCGTTTCAATCAAGGTGGCATCGAGCGCCGCGAAATCCGGCACATCGGCCGCCCGCGCCAGCAACCGCAAAAGGCCCGGCGAAGCGGTCTTCGAATTGAACGGGCCCGGTAGGCACAGCCGCAGAATCTGCGTGAGATCGTGATAGAGCCGCGTCGCCTGACGCAGCGCCTCGGCATTTTCCACAGCCAGTACGCCATAACGCTGTGCCTTGTCGAGCGCGCGTGCAGTCGACGTGTCCAGAATCTCAGGGAGCTTCTCGGCGTGAATGAGCTGCAAATACTGCGCGATGAATTCGATATCAACCAACCCGCCCGCTGCATATTTGAGATCCCAGCGCGAGCCCTCGCCTTTTTCTTGCGCGATGGCGCCGCGCATTTCGACGACGTCTCCGGCGATCAAGGCAGCGTCGCGCGGACGGCGTAGCACGGCCTGAATCACGGCATTGACCTTGGCTGCGAACATCGGCGAGCCAGCGACAACACGCGCGCGCGTTAACGCCATGTGCTCCCAGGTCCAAGCCTCGCTTTCCTGGTAAGTCTCAAAACTATCGATCTGGGTAGCGACCGGGCCGGACCGACCCGAAGGTCGCAGCCGCATATCAACTTGATAAAGAGCGCCGTAATTCGTTTGTGCCGTTAAGGCATTGATCAGTCGTTGAGTGAGGCGGCTAAAATACTGGCCGCCGTGCAACGAGCGCACGCCATCGGATTCAGGGTGCTCCCTGTCAAAGTCGTAGACCAGGATTAAATCCAGGTCCGAGGTGGCCGTCATCTCAAGCCCGCCAAGCTTTCCCATCGCCAGTACGGCCGTTTCTTGCCGGCGCAGACGTCCATACGCGACAGCAAAATCATCGGAAACAGAACGATGCACGGCGCGCAGTACGATATCGGCGAGCCGCGCGAAAGCTTCACCGGCTTGAGCGGCGGTCACCGTGCCGGTAAGAATGCGAATCCCGATCAGGAACATGTGCTCGAGGCCAATACTGCGCACGCGCTCAAGCAGCTGTTCCTCGCCCCGCGCTTCGCGCAAATCGGCACTCAACCGCGCCGAAAGCTCCGTTACATCCGGCAACACGCCAAAGAAACGTGGATCAACCAGTGGGTCGATCACTTGCGGATAGCGTGCGAGCGTGTCGGCAAGCCGAGGCGCGGTGCCTATGACCATTGCAATCAGCGCGATGAGCGACCGATTTTGCCGCAGCAGGGCGAGCAGCCGCGTGGCGTTGTGCAGATTGGCGAGGAAGTGGTCGAACAGCACGAGCGCCGTGTCCGGATTTTCCGCGCGAGCTAGTTCGTCGATCAAGACCGGGAGCAGCTGCGACAGTTCCCGCCGCGCAGCTTCGCTGCGTAATGATCGACAGTTGCCGGAAAGCCAACCACGAATTGTCGATGAGGCCTCCAGCACCTTACGGAAACCAATTTCCGTCAACCGATCGAGCGTCGGTCTATCGTCACCGTCGGCTGGGAAGACCAACGGCGCCTTTTCGTTTGCCGACGCAGCCTCGAACAATCTTGCGTAATGCCTCTGTACCTTCGTGAGGTGGCCAAGCAGGACCCCGGCGAATGCGTCGCGGCTCACATACCCCATAAAGCGCGCAAATTTTTCGAGCCCGTCACGGCTATCCGGCAGCGTCTGCGTCTGTTCGTCATTCACCATCTGCAAGCGATGCTCGACGGCGCGAAGAAAGACATAGGCGTCGCTCATCTCGTGCTGTGCATCGGCACCGATCCAGCCACCATCCGCGAGCTTGCTTAGGGTTGTGAGCGTGTCCCGGTCGCGCAGCGTCGGCGTGCGTCCGCCGGCAATCAGTTGCTGGGTCTGGGCAAAAAATTCGATCTCGCGGATGCCGCCCCGACCGAGCTTGATGTTGTGACCTTCGACCGCGATCTCACCGTGCCCGCGATAAGCATTGATCTGCTGCTTCATGGCCTGGACGTCGGCCACTGCCGCAAAATCCAGATACTTTCGCCACACGAAGGGCGCGAGCTCGTTAAGGAGCGCCTCCCCTGCCACGGTGTCGCCCGCGCAGACCCGCGCCTTGATCATCGCGGCGCGCTCCCAGTTTTGTCCGGCGCTCTCGTAGTAAGACAGCGCCGCCGGGGTAGAGATGGCGATCGCGGTCGAGGCCGGATCGGGGCGCAGCCGCAAGTCGGTCCGGAATACGTAACCGTCGATCGTCCGCTCGGCAAGCAGCTTCACCAGTCGCTGCGTCAAGCGGACGAATAGAGAGCCGGCGTTGGCGTCGGGCGGCAGCGCTGGCGCGTCAGGATCGAAGAATACGATCAGATCGATATCGCTCGAATAATTGAGCTCATAAGCCCCCATTTTGCCCATAGCGAACACGATGTAACCGCTGCCACCCTGCGGCCGGTTGGCGTCGGCCGGTTTGAGGCGGCCCGCCTGCGCCGCATCAGCCAGCAGGAAGTTGACGGCCGACGAGACGGCTGTATCGGCTAGTTCAGTCAGCGCCAATGTCGTGCGCATCAAAGGCCAGACGCCGCCGATATCGGCGAGCGCAATCAGCAGTGCCCCCTCCGCTTTCATGCGACGCAGTAACTGCATCGCCCGCGCTTCATCTTCAGCCACCGCGACTGCGTCCACCGTCCCGGCAAGCAGTGCCTCGAGATGCTTATCCGGTTCGGAATGCAGCAGTTCGACGAGCCGCACGGGTTCGGCGCGCGCCAATTCCCACAGATAAGGCGAGCCGTCGGCTAGGCCTTCAAGGAGGGCATTAACTCGCGGATACGCGGCGAACAACGCGTTCAGCGCTTTTCCAAAACTTTCGGACTTGATGTCAACGAGCCAACTCTGAACCTTGGTCCGCGCTTCTTTGGGCGACGATAGCCGCGGAGCGCTGACGATACGAGCCGCCAAAGTGGTAGCGTCAATGGCTGGCGCTCGGAGAGATTTTTTTGTGCCGGGACGGCGCGGGCTACGGCGCTGCCTCGCGGCAAATTTGGTTTTTTTGGTCGTGCGCTTTTTTACGCCCGGCTTCGTTCTGGCGCGCGCCAACCGCTTATGTTTTGCCGTTTTGACGCGGCGGGCTTTGCTCATCCTGCCTCTGGTGTACCGGGCCCCCGCGCGGCAAGGCAATGACGCTTTTAAGCCCCGGGGCGTTGTCCTCCAGGCTTAATTCGCCGCCGTGGAGGCGCGCGACCGCCGAAGCGAGGCTCAAACCGAGGCCGGAGCCGGGTTGCGACCGGCTCTGCTCCAGCCGCACGAAGCGCTCGACTACACGCGATCGATCGGCCGCAGGAATTCCCGAACCACTGTCTGCTACAGTCAACAATATGCGATCGCCTTCATTGAGGGCACGCACAATAATCTGCGGCTGCGCGCCGTTCAGTTTCGAATGATCAGGACCGGCGTATTTGATCGCGTTATCAATTAGATTGGCGAGCGCCTGGCTGACCAATTCACGATTACCTTTGACCGGCGCGACGCCGTCTGCCTCGACCTTGAGCGACAGCCCCTTTTCCTCTGCGAGCGGTTCATAAAGTTCGCCAACGTCGCGCGCAATTTCGACAGCGTCGAATTCCGTCATGTTGTCGCGCGCGTGGCCCGACTCAGCGCGCGCAATCATCAGCAAAGCGTTGAAGGTCCGGATCAGGTCGTCAGATTCAACAATTGTCTGCTCGATGGCGGCGCGATACTCGTTTTCATTGTGCGCGGTGCGCAGCGCTTCTTCTGACCGGTTTCGCAAGCGCGTCAGCGGCGTCTTGAGGTCGTGGGCGATATTGTCCGAGACCTCCTTGAGTCCGCGCATCAGCGCCTCAATGCGCTCCAGCATCTCGTTGAGGTTGAGCGCCAGCCGGTCAAGCTCGTCGCCTGTACCAGCGACCGGCAAGCGGCCGCCGAGGTCGCCCGCCATGATGGTGCGCGCCGTTTCCGTCATGGCGTCGACGCGACGCAGCACGCGGCGGCTGACGTAGAAGCCGCCGGCGATGCCCAGCACGATCACCATTGCAATCGACCAGCGGCCCGCATCGAGCACGATGTGATAGAGCCGCTCGCGCTCTTCCAAGTCGCGGCCGACAAGCAGACGAAAACCGCCGGGCAACTGAAAGACGCGCACCAGCGCATGATGCTCGGCTCCGCCCTCCGGCTCTTCGAGTCGCTTGTAGACGGTTTCCGACCAGCCCGGATTGTCGAGAATGCCCGGCGCCAGCGAGCCGACATTGCCAGCCATCGACACCCCGGCGAACGTCGTCACCAGATAGAGGCTCGAGCCCGGACGTCGCGAGCGCGCATCGATCACGTATACAAGGCGATTGATGCCGCCCTGCCGGTACTGTTCGGATAGACCGTTGATCTCGGCATCGACCGTGGCATTGATCTGTTCGGTGACGAGGCGGCGCGTATTGAGCGCCAGATATCCGAGCAGCAGCGCGGCGAAGAGTGAAAAGACAACGAGATAGACAAGCGTGAGCTTGAATGTCGTCGTCCGGAGAAGCTTACCGAGCGCCGTCACGGATCATGTATCCCGCGCCGCGGACCGTGTGAAGAAGCGGCTGGGCAAATCCTTTATCAATTTTCGAGCGCAAACGCGAGATATGCACGTCGATAACGTTGGTTTGCGGGTCAAAGTGATAATCCCACACGTTCTCCAGCAACATGGTGCGCGTCACAACTTGGCCTGCGTGCTTCATCAGATATTCCAACAGCCGGAATTCGCGCGGCTGCAGATCAACTGCCTTGCCCGCACGTTTAACCTCATGCGAGAGGCGGTCGAGCTCGAGATCGGCGACACGATAGATCGTGTCTTCGCCTTTGCCACCGCGGCGGCGCCCCAATACTTCGACCCGGGCCAGCAGCTCGGAAAACGAATAGGGCTTCGGCACATAATCGTCGCCGCCCGCGCGCAAGCCTTTTACCCGATCGTCAACTTGGCCGAGCGCAGACAAGATCAACGCCGGCGTCTCGACACCCTTCTCGCGCAACGTTCCGATGACGGAAAGGCCATCGCGTTTGGGCAACATACGGTCGATGATGAGGATGTCGTAGTTACCATCGAGCGCCATCGCGAGACCCTCGTCACCGTCGTTACTCTGATCGGCGACGTGCCCGACCTCCCGGAACGCCTTGACCAGATAATCGGCGGCGTCACGGTCGTCTTCGATCACCAGAAGGCGCATGGCGGTACGGTCCGGTTGTGCCTCGGCCATCGACTCCAATCTGGAATCACCCCTGCGGCCGGCGGCGTCCCTGTTGATAATCGAACTGCTGGGCATTGGTCACACCATTTCTAGCGAAAATCCGCCGCTCAAGAATGCGCCCCAAATGCGTTGAGGGGGCGGCGGTTTTTGCCGCCACCCCCTCAAGACCCCACCCCGGCGGGGGCGACGGTTGCCAGGGCTGGAGTTCACTGCAGCGGTATCGTACCGCTGCC
>JAFAQJ010000290.1 GCA_019246455.1 Pseudolabrys sp. | reverse complement strand
GCTGGCTTCCTCACTGCGGCCTCGCTGCTGATTGGTCTTGCCGCGGCCGCGGGAGGCGCGCGTCTCGGCGGCGTTCATCGCGACGAAGGTACCGAAGCGCACCTATTCGGCACGCGATTCTGGTGAGCCTTCACAGAGCAAAAAGGGGCGGCCCTGCGCCGCCCCTTTTTGCTGCGTTGACTCTGCGCCGCGGTGCTGGCTAAACGCCCCGCATGGCCGATAGTTTGCCCGACCGCTTATCCGTCAATCCGAAGAGCCAGCATTACAACGAGGCGTTACTTCAACGCGATATCGGAATCCGTTTCGATGGCAAGGATCGCAAAGACGTCGAGGAATATTGCGTCAGCGAGGGCTGGATCCGTGTCGCGGTCGGCAAAACCGTCGACCGCCATGGCAACCCGATGACGATCATGTTGCGTGGCAAGGTCGAACCGTATTTCCGCGACGAGCCGAAATAAAAAGGGCGGATCGCTCCGCCCCTTCTTCCTTGATTTGGCTAGGCGCCCTACTCCGCCGCTTCCCGCTGCGGGATCGCCTCGACCCGCGCAGCGCAATATTTGAATTCTGGAATCTTTCCGAATGGATCGAGCGCCGGATTAGTCAGTCGGTTCGCCGCCGCCTCGAAGAAGGCAAACGGGATGAACACCACGCCATCCGGGATTCCGTCATCCTGACGCGAATTAAGTTCGATGGTGCCGCGCCGCGTTGACACGCGCACCATGTCGCCCGGCTTGATTCCGAGCTTCTGCATCGTGCCGCGCGACACGGCCGCCGTCGCTTCCGGCTCTATGGCGTCGAGCACAGTCGCCCTGCGCGTCATCGCGCCGGTGTGCCAATGCTCAAGCTGTCGCCCGGTGGTGAGAATGAACGGATATTCGTGGTCCGGTGTCTCGTCAGGTGGCTGGAGCTTCGCCGCGACCAGCTTGCCGAAGCCACCGGGGCGCGGGAAGCCCTTATCAAACACGACGTCGCGGCCAGGCTTGTCGATGGCATCGACCGGATAGGTGACCGCGTCTTCGCGCGCGACGCGTTCCCAGGTGATGTTGTTGAGTGAGGGCATCAACGACGCCATCTCAGTGTAGATTTCGTCCGGGCCTTTGTAATTCCATTTCATGCCCATTCGCTTGGCGATTTCCTGCGTGATCCACCAGTCGAGCTTGGTTTCGCCAGGTAATGGCAGCGCCGCGCGACCCATCTGCACCTGACGGTTGGTATTGGTCACCGTACCGTCCTTCTCGGGCCACGCCGAAGCCGGCAGCACGACGTCGGCATAGACTGCGGTTTCGGTCAGGAAGAGGTCCTGCACGACCAAATGATCGAGATGCGCCAGCGCCTCGCGGGCGTGGTTCAAGTCGGGATCGGACATCGCCGGATTTTCGCCGAGGATGTACATGCCCTTGATCTTGCCGTCGTGGATCGCATCCATGATTTCGACGACGGTCAGGCCCTTCTTCGGATCAAGCTTGGCGTTCCATACGCTCTCGACTTTGGCGCGGATCTCCGGGTTCTCGACCGACTTGTAGTCGGGGAAGAACATCGGGATGAGGCCGGCGTCGGAGGCGCCCTGCACATTGTTCTGGCCGCGCAGTGGATGAAGACCCGTACCGGGTCGGCCGATCTGGCCGGTGATCAGCGCGAGCGCGATGAGGCAACGTGCATTGTCGGTGCCGTGAGTGTGCTGGGACACGCCCATACCCCAGAAGATGATGGCGCTCTCGGCGCGGGCGTAAGTGCGCGCGACCTCACGCAGCATTGCAGCATCGATGCCGCAGATCGGCTCCATCTCCTCAGGCGTGAAGTCCTTGATATGTTGCTTGAATTGCTCGAAGCCCTCGACATAGGTCTGGATGTATTGCTGGTCGTAGAGCTTCTCTTCGCAGATGACGTTGAGCATCGCGTTGAGCATCGCGACGTCGGCGCCGTTCTTGAACTGCATCATACGCCAGGCATGACGTTTGAGCGCCTGTCCGCGCGGGTCCATCACGATCAACTTGGCGCCGCGTTTGGCGGCCTGCTTAAAGAAGGTCGCCGCGACCGGGTGGTTCTCGGTCGGGTTGGCGCCGATCACGATCATAACGTCGGAGTTCTTGACCTCGTTGAAGGTCGCCGACACCGCGCCCGATCCGACCCCTTCGAGCAACGCCGCGACCGATGAGGCGTGGCACAGGCGCGTACAGTGATCGACGTTATTGGTGCCGAAACCGGCGCGGACCAGCTTCTGGAAGATGTAAGCTTCCTCGTTAGAGCACTTTGCCGAGCCAAAGCCGGCTAGCGCGTTCGAGCCATCGCGATCGCGGATTTTCTTCAAGCCGTCGGCGGCACGATCGAGCGCCTCTTCCCAGGTCGCCTCGCGGAAATGGGTCCACGGGTTTGATGGGTCGATGACCTCATGCGGGACCTTCTTGACGCCGTCCTTGCGTATCATCGGCTTGAGCAGGCGTTGCGGATTATGGACGTAGTCGAAGCCGAAACGGCCCTTCACG
>JAFAQJ010000123.1 GCA_019246455.1 Pseudolabrys sp. | reverse complement strand
TCGACTTACGATGTTTTGGCCACCAACGCCCCAATGCGCGATGCGGTCATTCCGACCGCGGTGCCGCGGCTCTTCATTGCCCCCTCGACCCTCGATCTGTCGGGCCTTGAGCTCCAGATCGGTCAGCAACGCGATCGCGCTTTTCATCTGCGCAATGCGCTTCGTGCCCTGAATGGCGGCGATGGGAATAAATTCAGTTATGTGCTGGTGGATTGTCCGCCGTCGCTTAATTTGCTGACGGTCAACGCCATGGCCGCAGCCAACGCGATCCTGGTGCCCCTGCAATGCGAGTTCTTCGCGCTTGAGGGCCTCACTCAACTCCTCAAGACCGTCGACCAGGTCAAGACGACCCTCAACCCGGAGCTTTCGATCCACGGCATTGTGTTGACGATGTTCGATGCACGCAACAACCTAGCCAATCAAGTCGTCGCCGATGTTCGGCAGTTCATGGGCCGCAAGGTGTACGATACGGTTATTCCACGCAACGTCCGCGTCTCGGAAGCGCCGTCGTTCGGAAAGCCGGTCCTGGTGTACGACCTTAAATGCGTTGGTAGTGAAGCCTATCTGCGTCTTGCCACGGAGATCATTCAGCGCGAGCGCGAAATCAAGCAGGCCGGATGATACGGCGGTCGCGATGACAGCGACGCAACTCGTGACATAATACGGAGAGGCCAGTGGCAAGAAGTTCGGGAGCAGCGGCGATGGCCGACGAGCGGTCGCGATTGGGACGGGGCCTCGCCGCATTGATCGGCGATGTCGGCGCTGAAACGCCCGCCGGCCAGGATATCGGCCGAAAGCCGCGTCGCGCACCTATAGAGAATATTCGCGCCAACCCCCGCAATCCGCGCCGTACTTTCACCGAGGCTGAGCTCGACGAGCTGACCGCCTCGGTGAGAGAACGTGGCGTCATTCAGCCTATCGTGGTTCGCGCAGTGCGCGGCGCTGACGATAAGTTCGAGATCATTGCCGGCGAGCGACGCTGGCGCGCGGCTCAGCGCGCCGGGCTGCATGAGGTTCCGGTTGTCGTCGTCGAGGCTACAGACGCACAATCGCTCGAACTAGCGATCATTGAAAATGTGCAAAGAGCCGACCTGAACGCACTTGAGGAAGCCGCCGGCTACCAGGCGCTGATCGACACGTTCAGCCATAGCCAGGACGATGTCGCGCAGATCGTCGGCAAAAGCCGCAGCCACGTGGCCAACACACTTCGTCTTCTTAAGCTGCCGGACGCTGTGAAAGCGCATCTCGCTGCCGGCAAGTTGACGGCCGGGCATGCGCGGATGTTGGTCGGTCAGCCGAATGCCGCCGAGATCGCCAACGACATTGTTAGCCGTGGCTTGAACGTACGTCAGGTTGAAGCCTTGGCGCGGGATAAGACGGTCGAGAAGGGCAAATCATCCAAACCGGCATCGGTCAAAGATGCCGATATGCGCGCGATCGAGAAGCGCTTGAGCGACGCATTGGGGCTCAAGGTTTCGGTCGACCAGCAGGGCAAGACCGGCACAGTACGCGTGATCTACAGGGATCTCGAGCAACTCGACGAGATCATTCGCAGGCTGGAACGGCGCTAATTGTCGCAGCGACTAGTGCGCGACAATCAACCGCGCTGAGCTGAGCTGACCAACGGCTGTTTTCTCAGCGATTGCCGCAAGCTGCACAGCGGCGATAGGCGAAGCGGGTGCCGCCCTTATGACCGCGTTGCGCAAGTGCGGCGGTCGATCAGACCACGAATATTCAAATACATGACCGCTCGTTTTGTGCGCCAGACGAATTGTTCCGCCTTCGATCGCCACATCGAAATCCGAACCACTCTGCTTGACCCGCAAATTCGGCCAGCGCAGCCCGTATGCAATATGAAGAACTCGATCCACATCCGCTGAGTTGAAAGGCTCGTGCAAAAACGCACAGGCTCCGCTGTCGATCGCTTCGTCCTCCGTGGCCAGTTTATTTGCTGCAGACATCATCACTATTTTGAGCGAGCGGTGGATCGCGAGCAACTTACGCATGGTGTTCAGGCCGCTGATTCCAGGCATATTGCAATCAAGGAAGATCACGTCGAATTTGGCGTCGCGGCACAATGCCAACGCCGTTTCACCATCGGCCGCCTCGGCCACAGTGCTGGTGAACATGCTGCCCCCGATCACCTTTTTCACAAGCTGTCGAATGGTTGCCGAATCGTCGACCACGAGAACGCGGCTAGGATTGGTGATCCGGTCGTAAGTTTTAATGATGTTGAGAACGTCGCACGCGCCGAATGGCTTGAAGAGGAATTCATAAGCGCGCAACTTGACCGCCATCTCGAAAGCTTCTTGCGCAGGGGGGCTCGACATCAACGTGACGAACGTCCTGTTGCCTCGCGTGCGCGCAGCCCACAATGCTTCGGTACCGCTCAAATCTGGCAGGTGCACATCGATGAAGGCGAGGTCCGCGAGGCCAGCGTTGAGAAAGGTCAGGCAGTCGCGGCCGTTGTCGGTCGAACTAATACGAAATGGCGATTGGGTGGACTGCGGTAGATCGAGAAAGAATCGATGAATGTGCTGAGAATCATCAGCAACGAGGATACGCATTGGTCGTCCCATGCGTCGGCTCCTGAACATAGGAAGGCCCCAGCTTGTCCCACGCGCACTTTTAAGCAGCAAAAACGTGGTCCAAATTTCAATTCAAATTCAACAAGACCCGGAAAGGTGACCGCCTTAAACCGGACTTGTTAAACGGTTTTTGACCCTCCGCGCGCGAATTGAGATAGTGGCTGAGAACCGGGTGGAACCATTTTTGAAAATGATGACACGAATTTTTGTGACAACTGCTTTCGCCATCAATCTCGCTGTAGCGCTCGCGCCCGTGAGTGCTTCAGCGCAGAACTGGGATCCGCCGCAGACCGAGCCGGTGTATCGCTACGCCACCAAGACGCCGCATAACTGCGTCGATCGAGCCGGCTTTCCTGCTTTTCTCGCGCAAGCGCGCACGGAAGCGCAACGTCGGGGCGTTGGCCCGCGCGGACTTGCGGCGCTCAACGGCATCACGTTCGACGAGAGTGTGGTGTCGCGCGATCGTGGTCAGAAGGTCTTCACGCAGACTTTCGAGGAATTCTCAGGCCGCATGGTGCCGCCGAGGCTCGGCATTGCTCGGCAGAAGATGCAGCAGCAAGCCCCGCTGCTGAAGCGCATCGAGCAGCAATTCGGCGTGCCGGCCGGAATCATCGTCGCGGTATGGGGGCTCGAAACCGACTTTGGCGCGTTTCTTGGCACGTTCTCGACTGTGCGCTCGATCGCGACGCTGGCCTACGACTGTCGCCGGCCGGAAAAATTCCGCCCCGAATTGATGGCGCTAATGAAGATTGTCGATCGGGGTGATCTTGACCCGGCAACTGCGAAGGGTGCGTGGGCCGGCGAAATCGGCCAAACCCAATTCATGCCGTCATCCTTCGTGAATTATGCGATCGATTATGACCGCGATGGCCGCATCGATCTCGTGCGAAGCGTACCGGACGTGCTCGGCTCTACGGCTAATTTCTTCAAGAGCAAAGGTTGGCAGCGGGGACAGGGTTGGCAACCAGGTCAACCGAACTTCGCGGTGATCCTGGAATGGAACAAAGCCGAAGTTTACGCGCGCACTATCGCTTATTTCGCCGAGCGGCTTGAGACCGGTCGATAGAAGCGCCATCGCCACGAAAAATTGAATTGCAGGCAGAGGCCTCGCGCGGACAATGTCGGCTCGCAGGGGGCATCCATGTCAAATCAATCGCCACGGGTGTTTGCAGCCACTGATACGCTTGCTGCGACTTTCAGCGATTTTATCGTGCTCGTTGCTCGCGTTTTGATGGGCTGGCTGTTCCTGACCAACGGCTGGGAGAAATTGCTGCACATGAGCATGACGGCAGGATATCTCGGGTCGCTCGGAGTGCCGGCACCGCAGTTGGCCGCATGGCCTGCGATGGCCACGGAATTAGGGATCGGTACTGCGTTTATTC
>JAFAQJ010000277.1 GCA_019246455.1 Pseudolabrys sp. | reverse complement strand
ATGCGCCGCTTGGAGATCGCGATACCGTCGCCGTCCTGCACGATCAGCAGCGCGTCGCGAACATTGTCGAGGTTATAGAGCGGCTCCCCCATCCCCATCATCACAACGTTGGTGACAAGACGCCTTTTGCTGCCGTCGGAATTAAGTTCGGTCCAATCGTTGAGTTTGTCGCGCGCCACCATTACCTGCCCGACGATCTCGCCGGACGTGAGGTTGCGCACCAGGCGTTGCGTACCGGTGTGGCAGAACGAGCAATTCAGCGTGCAGCCGACCTGGCTCGACACGCATAACGTGCCGCGGTCGCCATCGGGGATGTAGACGCACTCGACTTCGTGCGGGCGCTCGCCTTCGACTTCGCCCGGCAGCCGCAACAGCCATTTGCGCGTGCCGTCGACCGAAACCTGCTCGGCCACAACCTCGGGCCGCGCCAGCGTGAAATGCTGATCGAGTTGCGCGCGCAGCTCCTTCGAGACGCTGGTCATCGCGTCGAAATCCGTGACACCACGCACGTAGATCCAGTGCCAGAGTTGCTGCACGCGCATCTTGCGCGCGTTCTCCGGCACGCCAAATCCTGCCAGCGCGTCGGACCATACCGCGCGCGACAGGCCGACCAGCGACGGCTTCTTCGGCGGCACGTAGCGCTCGAGCGGCGTCTTTTCGATCGGCGCGATATCGGCTGTCGGCATCATGGCTTCAAACAAAAAGTCCGGGCCTCATGCCCGGACCGAAATATAGTGCGCGAGAGCGCTATTTACACTCCTGCGCGACCTTGTCGAGCGCTTCCGCCAAGCCCTTGAGCGAATAGGTGTCGGTGCTCTTGGTGCCGCGGCCGGATACGCTACGCACCACCAGATCGCCGCCCTTCTTCATGGTGTCGACCATTTGCGCTTCCTCCGCGGCGTTCTTGATCCAGGCGCCATCATTCTGCGTGTACATCGCGTAACTCGACGAGCCGATCGTAGCGGTCGCGTCAGTCGACGCCTTCTGCGGGTAACCGACGATTGCCGACACTTCGTTCCTCACCTTCTCGGCTGGACGCGTCGAAACGAACATGTACGACGCATCGCGCGAACGGCCGGCGGGCTCTGTGCTCGCCGCCGACGGCTTGGCGAGCGCGAAGCACACCGTCTTGCCGCCCGGCGTCGCCTTGTAGGCGCCCCAGTCGCCGAACTGGCCAAGCAAGACCGGTTGCTCGCCACCTGCGGCGGCGGCCGCCGGAGCAGCAGCAGGCTTCGGCGCCGCGGCGGCCGGCTTTGCCGGCTCCGGTTTTTTCGCGGCGGGTGCGGCCGGCGCCGCGGGTTTCGCCGCGGCCGGCTTGTCGGTCTGCGCTTGCGCGGCCGAAACAAAAACGAGCGCCGCCACGCATGCCATTACGGTCCGAAGAGTCAGTCGTTTGGTCATCGGCCTACCCGGTCCTGGAATCATGAGAATACTAGCGCATTAGTCGGCAAATTCAGCAAGGAGAGGCCGTCTTTCCCCGCCTCACCATGCTAGAAGCGCCGCATGAATCCGGCAAAAATTTGAACCTGATCGCGCCATGAAAGCCCTACTCTGCACCCGCCTTGGCGGCCCCGACGATCTCGAAGTCGCCGACCTTTCCGATCCGCCAGCCGGTTCGGGCGAAGCCGTGGTGAAGGTCCACGCCGCCGCGCTCAACTTCTTCGACACTTTGATCATTGCAGGGAAATATCAGACCAAACCAACACTGCCGTTTTCGCCGGCCGCCGAATTGGCCGGCGTCGTGGAGGGTGTGGGGCCGGGCGTGATCTCGGTGAAGCCCGGCGACCGTGTGCTTGGCTATGTCGGGTACGGCGCCGCACGCCAGCGCGTCGCGATCAAAGCCGAGCTGCTCATTGCGATCCCTGAGAAGCTCGATTTCGATCATGCCGCCGGCCTGTGCGTGACCTACGGCACGACACTCCATGCGCTCAAGGATCGCGCCAGGCTCAAGAGCGGCGAAACGCTGGCCGTGCTTGGGGCGTCGGGCGGAACGGGCTTGGCCGCGATCGAAATCGGCAAGCTGATGGGCGCGCGCGTGATCGCCTGCGCGTCGTCCGCCGAAAAGATCATGTTCGCCAAAAAGCACGGCGCCGATGACGGCATCGACTACAGCACGGAAGACCTGAAAGAAGCGTTGCGACAGAAAACCGGCGGCAAGGGCATCGATGTGATTTACGATCCGGTCGGAGGCACCTATTCCGAAGCTGCCTTGCGCTCGATTGCGTGGCAGGGCCGCTTCCTGGTGGTCGGTTTCGCCGCCGGCGAGATTCCAAAGATCCCGCTCAACCTGATGCTGCTGAAAGGCTGCGACGTGCTCGGCGTGTTCTGGGGTTCGTTCGTGCAGCGCGACCTCGAGGGCCATCGCGCCAACACCCGACAACTCGTCGACTGGTGCGCGGCCGGTAAACTGTCATCGCACGTCCATGCGGTCTATCCGCTCGAGGGCGCAGCCGTGGCGTTGAAAGAAATCGCCGCGCGTCAGGTGATGGGGAAGATCATTCTTCACCCGTGACGCAAATCATCGTCAGGATTTGCGGGCCACGATAACGTGAATGACTTTGCCTGAAGAGACGCTGACGCTTTCTTCATCGTGCAGAATGGCGCAGCCGCCAAGCGCATCGCGCGCCAATGCCACGTCGAACGCCGAATAGAGGCGCCCGTTCTTGTCGCGCTGGTCGGCATCTCTAGTGACGCGCCAGCTCAGATAAAGAACGCCGTCGGGCTTTGCGATGTCGAGGAGCCGTCGCATCGATGGCGCGATCGCTTCGCGGGGTAGATGCATGATGACGGTCTCGCACAGTACGTTGTCGAAGCTGTTGGCGGCGATGCCATCGAGTGCTGGCAATGCGGCGAAGCGGAAATCGTATTTTGGAAACCAGCGCCGCGCGATCGTCAGCAGACCTTCGGAAGCGTCGTAACCGACGGCCGGAAAGCCGTTGAGGTTGAGCCACGACACTTCGCGGCCGCTGCCGGAGCCAATATCGGCGGTGCGGCCGCCCGGGACGAAAAACCGGGAGAGCAGCGCGTAGAGGTCGTTGGGCGCCGGCTGGGTCACCCAGTCCTGCGCATAGGTCGCGGCATCTTTGTCGTAAGCGGCCAGCGTCTCGCTTTCCATCCGACGCTTCTAGCGCATCAGGAAGACGACTTCAGCACGTCCGTGAGCTTGTCGCGCGCCGCGTCGCGATGCAGCGGTGTAATGTGGGTAGACACAAGCCGGATGGCGGTCGCGATCACCGCCGCATCGTCTGTGAAGCCGATCACCGGCAGAAAATCTGGCACCGCATCGAACGGCAGAACAAAATACGCCAGCGCGCCGAGCAACGTCGCCTTGACATGCAACGGCGTGTCGCGATCGAACGCACAGTAATACGCAGCCAGCGCATCCTCGGCGAATGGCAGGGTGGCGCCGACCCGCGCGATCTTGTGCCAGAAACCGCGGCGGACCGCAGCCTCGTCGTCCGAACTTTGCCAAAACGCCGTGCGTGCCATGAGCGTGAAATGGCCCCGGCATCGCCCCCGCGCAAGAGCTACCGCGCGATCTTGTCCATCGCTTCGGCGAGCTTGACGTCAAGCTCGGTGACGCCGCCGGCGTCATGGGTCGAGAGCGTGACCTCGACCTTCTTGTAGACATTGAACCACTCGGGATGGTGATCCATTTTCTCCGCGACCAGCGCGACGCGGGTCATGAAGCCGAAGGCCTGGTTGAAATCCTTGAATTCGAAGGTCTTCGCAATGGCGTCACGGCCTGAAATCTCGGACCAGCCCTTGAGCTTGCCCAATGCCGCCTTGCGAGCCTCGGTTGAAAGTTTCGTTGCCATTGAAAAACCTCGCTTTTAGGCAACCCGTCCGCGTTAACGCATAGATGCTGTGCCCGGTTTCTGTCGTTGCTTCGACGCGAACCGCGACTATATTCCGGCCGAATCGCGGGCCTTTGGGCCCGCGTCCTGTTTCCAGACCTATTCTCGGACTACCTATGGATCTTCGCAACGTTGCCATCATCGCCCACGTCGACCACGGCAAGACCACGTTGGTCGACCGGCTGTTGCAACAGTCCGGCGTCTATCGCGCCAACGAGCGCCAGGTCGAGCGCGCGATGGACTCGAACGACCTCGAGCGCGAGCGCGGTATCACCATTCTCGCCAAGGCGACCTCGGTGGAGTGGCAGGGCACCCGCATCAACATTGTCGACACGCCGGGCCACGCGGATTTCGGCGGCGAGGTCGAGCGCATCCTCAACATGGTCGACGGCGCACTGGTGCTGGTCGACGCCGCCGAAGGTCCGCTGCCGCAAACCAAGTTCGTGGTGTCGAAAGCGCTGCGCATGGGCCTCAAGCCCATCGTCGTCATCAACAAGGTCGACCGCGCCGACGCCCGCGCTGTGCAGGTCGTCAACGAGGTGTTCGATCTGTTCGCCGCGCTCGACGCGACCGACGAGCAACTCGACTTCCCGATTCTTTATGGTTCAGCCAAGCAGGGCTGGATGGCCGAGAAGCTCGAAGGTCCCCAGGACCAGGGCATGAAGCCGCTGTTCGACCTTATCCTCAAGCACGTCAGGCCGCCCGTCGTTGAAGAAGGCCCGTTCCGCCTGCTCGGCACCATCATCGAAGCCAACAACTTCTTGGGCCGCATTGTCACCGGCCGCATCGCCTCTGGCAGCGTGAAGCCGAACCAGGCCGTGAAGGTGCTCGAT
This sequence comes from Pseudolabrys sp., assembly GCA_019246455.1. GTDB lineage: Bacteria > Pseudomonadota > Alphaproteobacteria > Rhizobiales > Xanthobacteraceae > Pseudolabrys. Next base: position 13,087 of record JAFAQJ010000277.1, on the reverse strand, counting down.
CGCGACGGCAAGCTGATCGAGAACGGCCGCGTCACCAAGGTGCTCGCGTTCCGCGGCCTTGAGCGCCAGCCGGTCGAACTTGCCGAAGCCGGCGACATCGTCGCGATCGCGGGCCTGCCGAACGCCACCGTCGCCATGACAATCTGCGATCCGTCAGTTGAAACCCCGATGCCGGCACAGCCGATCGACCCGCCCACCCTCGCCATGACCTTCCGCGTCAACGACAGCCCCCTCGCCGGGACCGAGGGCAGCAAGGTCACCGGCCGCATGATCCGCGACCGTCTACTGCGCGAGGCCGAGGGCAACGTCGCGCTACGCGTGCGCGAGAGCGATGACAAGGACGCGATGGAAGTCGCAGGCCGTGGCGAATTGCAGCTCGGCATTCTTATTGAAACGATGCGCCGCGAAGGCTTCGAGTTGTCGGTGTCGCGACCGAAAGTGCTGCTGCGCAAGAACGACAAAGGCGAGCTCGAGGAGCCGATCGAAGAAGTCGTGATCGACGTTGACGAAGAGCATTCCGGCGTCGTCGTCCAGAAGATGGCCGAGCGCAAGGCCGAGCTGATCGAGATGAAACCATCCGGCGGCGGCCGGCAGCGCCTGGTGTTCTACGCACCGACCCGCGGCCTGATCGGCTATCAGGGCGAATTGCTCACCGATACGCGTGGCACCGCGATCATGAACCGGCTGTTCCACGGCTACGCGCCGCACAAGGGCGCGATCCAGGGCCGCCGCAACGGCGTACTGATCTCGAACGACAAGGGCGAGGCGGTCGCCTACGCGCTGTGGAATCTCGAAGATCGCGGTCCGATGATGATCGAGCCGGGCTGGAAGGTTTACACCGGCATGATCGTCGGCGAGCACACGCGTGACAACGATCTCGTCGTCAACGTCCTCAAGGGCAAGCAGCTCACCAACATCCGAACGACGTCGAAGGACGAAGCGGTGCGCCTGACGCCGCCGATCCGCATGACGCTCGAGAAGGCGCTCGCCTACATCCAGGACGACGAACTCGTCGAAGTCACGCCGTCGTCGATCCGCTTGCGCAAGAAGCTGCTCGACGAGAACGATCGCAAGAAAGAGCAGCGGCAAAAAGAGGCGGAAGCCGTCTAGCTTTCGCTCCAGTCGCGAATCACTTGTCGCATTCGCTCCAGAAACCCGCGCCGTCACACGCGCGAGTTTCATTTTTCGCGCCCGCGGTCGTGCGGCGCAAACGAGTCTCGAACGATTCAATTGTGTCGAAGCCACCGCGCGTTCCACCGCAGCCTGTGGCCAGTAATCCACACCGTTAACCCATCATTAAACATGGGGCTTGAAGGCCCAAAAGTTCGTTGCTTGTATTCGATCATGTCCACGGTCGTCATTGAGATTCGCCGAGCCAAGCCGTCCGATGCGACGGCGGTCGCCGCGACCCATGACGAAGCCTGGCGCGGTGCGTACCAAGGCATCATCCCCGGCAACGAACTCGACAAGCTGATTTCGCGCCGCGGCCCTGACTGGTGGGACTCGGCGATCCGCAAAGGCAGCCGTATCAGCCTCCTGCAATTCGGCGATCACATCGCGGGCTACGCCAATTACGGGCGCAATCGCGCGAAGAGCCTGTTTTATGACGGCGAAGTCTACGAACTCTACCTGCGTCCTGAATATCAGGGGCTCGGTTTCGGCCGCCGCCTGTTCTCGGCCGCACGCAAGGATCTCGTGCAAAGCGGTTTGAAATCGCTCGTCGTGTGGGCGCTGTCGGACAACGATCCGGCGGTCGAGTTTTACCGTGCGCTCGGCGGCCGCGCCGTCGCCCGCTCGTCAGAGAAATTCGGTGGCAAGACGCTCGATAAGGTCGCTTACGCCTGGCAGCCGTAAACTTCGGAAAATTTCGATGTAGGACGCCGGCGAAACGCCGGCGTTTATATTTTCGGCTCCGGCAATCCGCGCTGCATGCAGGCCGCACGCAGCGTATTGAGGATCAGGCATGCGATCGTCATCGGCCCGACGCCACCCGGCACGGGCGTGAGCACACCGGCAACCTGAGCTGCATTCGCTGACACGTCGCCGACGATTTTCGATTTGCCGCCCTCACCGGCCACGCGGTTGATGCCGACATCGATCACGGTCGCACCGGGCTTGATCCAGTCCGGCTGCACCATCTCCGGCTTGCCAATGGCCGCGACCAGAATGTCGGCGCGGCGGCATACGGATGGCAAATCCTTGGTCCTGGAGTGCGCGATGGTTACGGTCGCGTTTTCGGCCAGCAGCAGCTGGGCAACCGGCTTGCCGACGATGTTAGAGCGGCCGACCACCACGGCCTCCATCCCGGCAAGCGAGGAATGCACGGTTTTCGCTAGTAGGACGCAGCCAAACGGCGTGCATGGCACCAGTGACGGCAGACCGCTCGATAGCCGCCCGACATTGACTGGATGGAAGCCGTCGACGTCCTTATTCGGATCGATCGCCGCAATCACCTTGGCACTGTCGATTTGAGGCGGCAGCGGCAGCTGCACCAGGACGCCGTTGACCGCGGAATCGGCGTTGAGCTTCGCGATCAACGCCAGCAGGTCGGTCTCGCTCGTCGTCTCCGGCAATTTGTGGTCGAACGGTCGCATGCCGGCCTCGACCACCGCCTTCGACTTGCTCTTGACGTAGACTTCGCTGGCCGGATTTTGGCCGACCAGAACGACCGCAAGCCCCGGCGTCACCCCATGCGCCGCCTTGAGCTGGGCGACCGCCGCCGCGATTTTGCCGCGCAGCACCGCGGCTTCCGCCTTGCCGTCAATAATGCGTGCCGTCATACGCCGTCCTTTTGCGCCGTCCTTAGCGCGAACCGCAAATCTTCTCCAGCGCCGCCGCGAGCGTTGGGCCGTCGCCCGAAATCGTCAGCCGCTTCACCCGGCCCGTCACGCCCGATGCGAGGGCGACATCGCGTGGTGGGACACCGAGCGCCTTGGCCAGCAGTTGGCCCAAAGCGGCGTTGGCCTCGCCCTCGCTTGGCGCGGCGCGCACCCGCGCTTTCAGCACGGCGCGTCCGTCGGCCAGTTGCTCGACACCATCGATTTGGTCGCGCCCGCCTTTCGGCGTGAGACGCACGGCGACCGTCACGCCGTCCGGCGTCACAGCCCAAGGCCGCACGGAAGCTGTCACCTAGAGGAAAATTTGAACGTAGAGCCAGAAGATCAGCTGCTTGAGGAACAGCAGCCCGATGATCAGGATCACCGGCGAGATGTCGATGCCGCCGAGGTTGGGCAGGATGCTGCGGATCGGACGCAACACCGGTTCAGTCACGCGATAAAGGAATTCGCCGATATTGGCGACGACGGGGCTGCGCGAATTGACGACATTGAAGGCGATCAGCCACGACAGCACCGCCGCCGCGATCAGGATCCAGATGTAGAGCGTGATGATCGTATCAACGAGCCAAAGAAATGGATTCATGAAACCGCTCCGTCGCCACTGCCGCTTGAATAGCCGCTGGCGCGGCGCAGGAAAAGGGGGCGGAACCGCGCGATGGTCTTAAAGGCCGCCGAATGGGCTATCCTTGACAGCCTACACCCCCCGCCGTAAATCCCGCGCACTCTGGACGGGGCTGTAGCTCAGTTGGGAGAGCGCCTCGTTCGCAATGAGGAGGTCAGGGGTTCAAATCCCCTCAGCTCCACCAGTCCAGAGAATGCCCGCCGCAATGGCGGGCGTTTTCATTTCAGTATTTCGTTTCGAGCCCACTCCAGCGCTCCGTGCGGACAGCCTTGCGCAGGCTGCCGAGCGCCAACTCGCTCTCGGTGTCCTTGAACGCTTTCACGTTGCCCGCCGCAAAGTCGGAAAGCCGCGACAGCCCTTGCTCCACTGCTTTTGCAACGCGACCGATCAACAGGTTCGGATAGGCGATCTGCGAAAAACCCATCGCGTAAAGCTCGCCGGGCGACAGCCACGGCGTGTCCGTGTCCTGAAAGATCGCCGCCGCGTTCCATTGGCCCTTAAACGCCGCGCCGACTCTCTCGTAGTCCGCCACCGTCTTCAGTCCGGCGAGGAACACCGCGTCCACACCAAGCTTCAGGAAGCGCTCGCCGCGGCGCAGCGCCTCGTCCATGCCGACCGCACCGAACGAATCCGTGCGGCCGATGATGACGAAATCCTTGTCGCGCCGTGCGTCCATCGCGGCGCGCAATTTCTTGTCGAACATGTCGATCGGCGCGACGCCGCGCGCGGTGGCTGCGCCGGGCTGCTTGCCTTCGCGCAACTGGTCTTCGAGCAGCAAGCCTGCGACGCCCATCGACTCGTAGACCTCGACCATGCGCGCAACGCTTTTGACGTCGCCGTAGCCGTCGTCGCCGTCGGCGATGCAGGGTAGATCGCTGGCCCTGACGATGTCGCGGATGCCATCCGTCATTTCGCCGAGTGCGGCGATGCCAAGATCGGGCAGCGCGTAGCGCGCCGCAAGCATCGCGTTGCCGCCGATATTGTAGGTCTTGAACCCGGCTTGCTCGATCAGGCGCGCCGACAGCGCATCATGTGCCAGCGGACTGACGAGCGGTTTCTGCGAGGAATGCAGCGCGCGCAGCGCCGCAGCTTTGGATGGGATGCTCATGCGGCGGCGACGTTCGCCTGCCGGAGGCGGTTGTGCAAGTAGGGTCGCAGGTTCTCCATTTTGGCGCGTTGCGCGAAAAATCCGGGCTGCTAACCTCGCCGCAAATAATCCGGGAGGCTGCCATGTTCGCTCGCGTTCTCGCTCTCGCAGCCACGCTGCTGCTGTCGATCTCTGCGGCCCTGGCGCAGCCCGCCGATCCGATCCTCGAGAAGAAGATCTTCGAATTGCCGAGCTACACGACGGCGGGCGGCGCCACGATAAAGAACGTCAAAGTCGGCTGGGAAGCCTACGGCACGCTCAACGCCGACAAATCGAACGCGATTCTGATCACGCACTTCTTCTCCGGCACCAGCCACGCCTTCGGCAAATATGCCGCGAGCGACGCCGCGCCGGGTTACTGGAACAGCATTATCGGACCCAGCAAGGCGATCGACACCGACAAATATTACGTTCTATCGTCCGATACGCTGGTCAATCTCAACGTCAACGCGCCGAACGTCACGACGACCGGGCCGGCCAGCATCAATCCTGATACCGGCAAGCCGTACGGCATGAGCTTTCCGGTCGTGAGCATCAAAGACTTCGTGAACGTCCAGACGAAGCTCATTGAAAGCCTCGGCATCAAGAGGTTGCGCGCCGTGGTCGGCGCCTCGATGGGCGGCCTGCAAGCCTATGAATGGGCGGCAAGCTATCCCGACAAGGTCGACCGCATCGTCGCCGTCGTCGCGGCGGCGCAGCCCGACCCGTTCCTGACTGGCTGGCTTGACGTGTGGGCGGCGCCGATCAAGGTCGACGCCAAATGGAATGGCGGCGATTACTACGGCAAAGAGCCGCCGGTTGAGGGGCTGGCCGCCGCATTGAAGGTCGTGTCGCTGCACGCCAATCACGATCAATGGGCGATCAGCACGCAAGGCGGTCCCGCCGATGCCAGCAAAGATCCGGCAGCGGCGTTCGACAACAAGTTCAAGATTCAGGCGACGCTCGATGCGGCCGGCATGGCGCGTGCCAAGACGTCGGACGCCAACCACTTCCTGTATCTCATCAAGGCCAACCAGTTGGCGAGCGTCGATCCCGCCAAGATCACCGTGCCCGCTCTCGTGATCTATTCTTCGACCGATCTGGTGTTCTACGCGCCGACCGTCGAAGACGGCGCCAAGAAGATGCCGAAGGCCGAAACGATGACGATCACCGGTCCCTACGGCCATCTCAATGGCGTGCTCGCCATCAGCCCGGCCGGCGACAAGATCGGGGAATTTCTGGCACGGTGATCACTCGGCCGCCGCCGCGGCGGCGGGCGCTGCTTCGCTCTTCAGCCCGAGCCAGCGGTGGATGAACGCCGCCAGCCACTTGTGCGACGCGAGATCGTGCACGGCGCGGTCGGCGATGTGCTCGTGCCGCTGCTTGGCGCCCGGCAATTCCATGCGATGCGCGCCGCGCGTGAGCCAGCGATACATCATCGCGTGCGTTACTTCGGGATGGAATTGCAGCGCGTAACCGGTGCGATGGCGGAACGCCTGCACCGAAAAAGCGTCGCCTTCGGCGAGCAGCTCGCAACCACCCGGCAATTCGAAGCCTTCGCGATGCCACTGGTAGACGTGGTCGGGCCATTCCGTGCACACCGCGAGCCCGGCCTGGGTCGGCCGGATCGGGTAATAGCCGACTTCGGCACGGCCCTGCGGATGCGGATAGACCTTGGCGCCGAGATGCTTCGCCATCATCTGCGCGCCGAGACAGATGCCGAGATAAGGCTTCTGGTCGCGCAGCGGCACGCCGATCCAGTCAATCTCGTGCTTGACGAATTCTTCCTCGTCATTGGCGCTCTGTGGTCCGCCGAAAATCACCGCGCCGGCGTGCTCGTCCATTGTCTCGGGCAGCGGATCGCCGAAGCGCGGGCGGCGGATATCGAGCGGGTAGCCGAGGCGCGACAAAGTCTGTCCGACCCGGCCGGGCGAGGAATGTTCCTGATGGAGGATGAGAAGAACCGGTTGCTGCGCCATTGCCGGTCCCGATTAGTACCGCGTTCGCGCGGGTTTGCAATAACGGCCGTGTAAAGCAGCCATGACGGCGGTCCGTCGCCGCACCAAGCGGGACTATGCGGACGTGGCGTTAGCCCGGCGGGACTGCCGCCGGCCAACGATCGCCAATAGCAGGCCATGCGGGACAAACCGCAGAATAAACACGATCAACTTATTGACCGCGCCTGGCACAACGACGGCCTTGTTAGCCATCAGCCCGGCATAGCCGTCATGCGCCACTTTGGCCGCGTCCTGCGTGATGATCGATCGGCGCGGCTCCTTTTTGAGGCCGGCGCGCGCGGCAAATTCCGTCGGCACCGGACCGGGACACAACGTCGTGACGCGAATGCCGCGCGGCGCCAACTCCTGGCGCAGCGCGAGGGTGAGCGAGTTCACGTAGGCCTTACTCGCGTAATAGACCGCGCTGCGCGGCCCCGGCACAAAGCCGGCCATCGACGAGACATTGAGCAGTCCGCCTTTGTGCCGGGCTATGCTGTCGACGAACAACAGCGATAGCTCGGTCAATGCCCGGGCATTGAGATCGATGATCGCCAGTTGCTCGTCGCGCGACAGCAACGCCGCCTCGCCGACTAGCCCGAACCCGGCATTGTTGACGACGTATTGCGGCTCGGCGCCGGCTTGTGCCAGCGCAGCGGCGATCGACTGCGCCGCGCCGGTCTTGCCGACATCGACGGGGATGACGATCGGCCGTGGCCCCCCCGCCGCTGCGATCTCGTCGGCCAGCGCGTTGAGCCGGTCGGCCCGCCGCGCCACCAGCGCGAGTTCATGACCGTGGGTCATGAACTCATGCGCTAGTTCAACACCGATACCCGCGGACGCCCCCGTAATCAGTGCAACAGGTCGCCGGCCGGTCATCGATCCATCAGGCTTTCGCTTCCGCGACGTCGTCGACGATCTCGAGCGAGCGCCGCGCGGGTTCGACGCCCCATGCCCACACTAGCACGACCTGGATCGCGACGAGGCCAATCATCAGCCAAACGACGCCCGGCAGTTGATAGGTCGTTATCAGGTAGCCGACGACAAACGGCGACACCACCGTCGCGCCGCGACCGAACGCATTACAAATCCCGTTCGCGCGTAGCCTGATTTCGGTGGGGAACAGTTCCGGCGTGTAGACGCCGAACAGGATCGCGGTCTGCACGTAAATCGCCGCGATCAGCACGAAGCCGACGCTCAGCACTTCCACCGGGTCAGCGCCGCTGCGGAAGCTCGCATAGATGTAACCGGCGATCACAGTGACGATCGAGGCGCCGATGATGCTCCAACGCCGGCCGATCAAGTCCGACGTAAAGGCACCGATGGTGCAGCCGACCAGCGATGCCGCCGAGAGCACGACGGTGTAGCCGAGCGAGTTGGTGATGGTGAGACCGGCGCGCAGGAAGAATTGGGGCAGGAAGATCACGAAGCCGAAGATCAAAGTATTGATGGTGATGAGCACCCAGCAGCCAACGATCATGCGCTGCAACAGCGGCGACTTCACGAGCTGTCCCATCGCGACTTGCGGCACCGGCGGCGTTTTCGCAGGCGCCGGCAATGTCGATCCCCCGGAGGCTTCCTGCTCGATCGTCTGCATCAAGGCCTCCGCCTCGGCGGTGCGGCCCTGAGCCTCGAGCCAGCGCGGCGATTCGGGGAGATTCTTGCGCAGCACCCAGACGATCAACGAACCGATGCCGGCAATGATGAACATCGGCCGCCAGCCCCAGGTCGGAATGATCAGGTAGCCGAGCAGCGCCGTAACCGGAAATCCGGCGACCACGATGAAGGCCATGAACGATAGCCAACGACCGCGCAATTTCGGCGGCACGAATTCCGTGAGCGTCGAATAGCCGACTACGATCTCGGCACCGAGACCCAGTCCTGGCACAAATCGGCAGATGATGAGCTGCGTCATATCCTGCGCGAACGCCGCGGCGATCGAGGCAATGCCGAACACCAGAAGATTGATTTGATAGGTGAACCGACGGCCGTATTTGTCGCCTACAAAACCGGTGATTAGCGCACCGAGCGTCATGCCAACGAAAGTCAGCGAGATGAACTGCAAGTTCTGCGGCAGCGTCGAAAACTTGCTCTGGATCGTCGAAGCGAGCACGCCACCGGCGACATAGAGGTCGTAGCCGTCGAAGAACATGCCGGCGCCGACTAGCCAGAAGATGCGGTAATGGAAAGACGAAACCGGCAGGCGGTCGAGCCGCGCGCCGGCATTGACTGACGTCGCCATGAATGTTCCCCCCTCGTTTCGCCTAAGGCCGATCTTGCAAAGCCAGCCTCGAAACAATGTACAACACCGCGCCGACGGCGTCTTATTCCCGACTTTGACGTAGCGAAAGTCGTGGGCTCAAGCCCGCCGCTGGTAACGACGGCACGGAGCTTTATAATCCGCGCTCGAAGCCGCTTGAGCGGCACATGTTTTTCTCCGGAGGAAACGCGATGAACAAACCTCGCATCAGTTACGTTGATCCTTCGTCCGTCACCGATCCGGCGATGCGCGCCGAATTTGAACGCTGCGCGCGCGAAGGCACGCCCCGCCCGGAAAGCCAGGCCGTCCGCGCCCACGTCCCCGCGACGTTCTGGTCGTTCGCGAATACGTGGCGCGATGTGTTCAAGAACGGCGTCGCCGATCACAACATCAAGGAGCTCTGCCGCATCTATGTATCGCGCTCCGTGCTGTGCGAATTCTGCGGCAATCAGCGCTCGATGAAGGCGGCGAAGGCTGGACTCAAAGAAGACGACTATTCCGATCTCATTAATTTCGAGAGTTCGCCGCGCTATAATGACAAGCAAAAGGCGGCGCTGGCCTATGCCGAGGCCATCACCTGGGATCTGCCGGCGGCCGATGAGCTGTGGGCACGGCTCCACAAGCACTTCAGCGAACCCGAATTGGTCGAGATCGGCTATTTCGTCGCCATCACGATGGGACAGCAGCGCTGGTTGCGCACGCTCAATATCGAGCATCACCAGATTCTCGCCGGCCAGGACGGTTCGATGGCGCCTGGCTTCGAGACATTGGACAAGCTTGCCGAGTCCAAGAAGGCAGCCGATTACTGGGCCAAGATCGCATCAAAACCGGCGTCGCAGGCCGCTGAGTGAACGCGCCTTCGACCATCCACAAGGCCAGCGTGCAGTTCTCACCCGGTGAGGCGCGAATTCGTGTCCAGAATCTCGGCAAGCGCTACGGCACGCTCGAAGTCTTTCGCGACGTCACTTTCGATGTTGGAGCGCGGGAAATCGTTGCGGTTGTGGGCCCGTCGGGCTGCGGCAAGACCACATTGCTCCGCTGCATCGACGGCCTCATCTCGGTCGACAATGGCGAGATCTGGGTCGACCACACCCGGGTAACCGGGCCGACACCTGGCATGGCGATGGTATTCCAGCACTTCGGCCTTTTTCCGTGGAAGACGGTGGCCGACAACGTCGCCTACGGCCTGCGCATGGCCGGCACACCGAAGGCTGAGATCGCCAAGCGCGTGCCGGATTTCATCAAGCTCGTCGGCCTTGCGGGTTTCGAGAAGGCGTACCCGTATCAAATGTCGGGCGGCATGCAGCAGCGCTGCGGCCTTGCCCGCGCGCTCGCGGTCGAGCCGAATGTGCTCTTGATGGATGAGCCGTTCGCTGCGGTCGACGCACAGACCCGAGAAATCTTGCAGTTCGAACTGCTGCGCATCTGGCAGCAACGTCCGACCGCCATGATCTTCGTCACCCATTCGATCGAAGAGGCAGTACTGCTCGGCCATCGCGTCGTCGTCCTCAAAGGCCGGCCATCGAGCATTTATGAAACCATCGCCATCGATTTGCCGGGTCAGCGCACGCGCGAGACTTTGCGCGAGCCGCGCTTTGCCGAACTGCGCGAGCGGGTGTGGAGCACTCTGATGAGCGAAGCGCGCGCGGCTGAATTTGTGCTCGAGAATCAAAACTAGAAACGAAATTCTGCGGAGGATTCAATGCTCGACAAATTATTGAAATACACGATCGGAGCGGCAGTGGCCGCGGCGTTCGCCGCCTCGCCGGCCCTTGCACAAAAGGTCATGATCGCGCTGCCGGGCGTGCCGCCGATCTACGCTTCGGTGATCGCACTCGTGGCGGAGAAGGAAGGCTTCTACAAGAAATACGGCGCCGACGTCGAACAACGCAATTTCGACAATGGCACTGCCGCCGCCCGCGCCGTGGTTGCCGGCGATATTGACCTTGCTTGGGGCCCGGTACCCGGCGGCATCGCGCAAGCGTCAAATTCCGGCGCGCCGCTCGTCGCAATCTACGGGATGCCGAATCCGGATTGGGTGCTCGGCACCGTCGAAAGCGGCAAGACGTGTAAGGACATCGCCGGTCAGCCGATCGGCGTCGACGCCATCGGCGGCGCGCGTGACATCGCTTTGCGCGCGATGCTGACAGGCTGTCCGGACATCAAATTCGACTCACTCAATCGCGTCGCGCTCGGCTCGAACACCGCGCCGGCGATGGTCGCGGGGCAGCTCAAATATGGCGTGCTGCATCTCGACGACGTCGCAGTACTAAACGCGCAAGGCAAAAAGGTGGAATCGCTGCTAGTCATGAAGACGACCAATCCCAACAATCTCTATCTCGCGCTTCTCGGCCGCAAGGACAAAGTCGCGGCCAAGCGCGATGCAATGGTCAAGGTCGTGGCCGCGCACATCGACGCGGCGCGCTTCATGGGCGACCCCAAGAACGCCGACAAAGTCGCGGCCGACGCCAGCGATACCGGCCACAGCAAAGAAATCGCCAAGGAAGCGCTCAAACAATTCCTCGCGATCGATTTCTGGGCCACCAAGGACGACGGCCTGCCGAAGGACAAGGTCAACGCGGTAGCCGCGCTGATGAAGAAGATCGGCAGCATCAATGCTGACAAAGAGCCCGTCACCTACGAGCAGTTCGTCGATCCGAGCATCTGGAAAGACGCCCATGCGATGGTGAAGTGAGGCGAGCGCCGGCGTGACGTCATGATCAAGGCCTGGTTAGGACAGCGCACGCCGGTCGTTGTCAGTCTTCTCGTCGGCATCGCGCTCTGGGAGATAGCCGGGCGGCTGAGTAGCCCGGCGTTCATGGTGCCGTTTTCGGTCACGATCGAGCGGCTCTGGACCATGACAGCCGAAGGCGGTCTGGCGGCCCAATTCCTCGATTCGATCGAGTTGTTTGCCGCCGGGTTTGCAATCTCGCTCGCGGTCGGATTGCCGCTCGGGCTCCTGCTCGCGCGCGTCAAGGCGCTGCGGATCGGCATCGAGCCCTACATCATGGTGGTCTATGCGACCCCGATGGTGGCGCTGATCCCGTTCATCCTGTCGCTGATGGGCTTCGGGTTTGCGCCTAAGGTGCTGGTGGTCTTTCTCTTCGCGGTGTTCCCGATCATCTACAATACCGTCGAAGGCGCACGCAGTATCAAGCCTGAGTTGATCGAGGTCGCGCAATCGTTTCGTTCCACCGAATGGGCACTGTGGCGCGAGGTGATGCTGCCATACACCCTACCGTACACCATGACCGGCGTGCGACAGGCGATCGGCCGTGCGCTGGTCGGCATGGTTGCGGCGGAATTCTTCCTCAGCGCGACCGGCCTCGGCCGCATCATCATGACCTCGTCGCAGAATTTCGACACCGCCGGGGTATTCGCTTCTATCCTGCTGATCGGGATCCTTGGCGTCGCTTTGATGCGGCTCGGCGCCATGATCGAGCAACACTTCGCGCGCTGGAGGCAATGATGGCGAACGTTGTTGTCTCCGCCCCACCCCCGGCCGTCAGTCGCTTTAATGGCACATACGTGCCGCGCCTTATCACAGGCCTTGTTCTGCTTCTCTTGTGGGAAGGCGTGGTGCGGCTGTTCGCGCCGCCTTACGTCGCCAAGCCGACCTCAGTCGTCATGGCGTTTCCACACGTCATCGCCGATCCGAAATTCCTCCAGGCGATCGGCCAGACGCTGCTTGCCGTTACTGAAGGCCTCGCCATCGCCATCGGCATCGGCATCGTTCTTGGATTGCTGATCGGGCGCGTTCCCGCCGCAGAACGTGCGCTGCGGCATTACGTCAACGGCTTTTACGCCATCCCGATGATCGTGGTGCTGCCGCTTTTCTCGTTGTGGTTTGGCTATTCGCCGGCGACCCGCATCGCCACCATCATTTTCTCGTCGGTGTTCTCGATCATCACCAACGTTGCCGACGGCGCGCGCGCCGTGCCGAAGGAATACATGGAGGTCGCCAAGTCGTTCGGCTCGGGGCGGCTGCGCATGCTCGGCGAGATCGTGCTGCCGTCGTCGATGCCCTACCTGCTCGCCGGCTTCCGTCTCGCGGCCGGCCGCGCGCTGATCGGCGCAACCGTCGCGGAGTTCTTCCTGTCGATCGGCGGCATCGGCTATTTCATTCTCTACAATTCGCGCTCGTTCCGGCACAGCGAAGCCTTCGTCGGTGTGATCCTGCTGGCATTGTTCGGGGTCGGGCTCGATGTCTTCATAAACTGGGCGACTAGGCGGTTCCTGCCGTGGTAT
>JAFAQJ010000463.1 GCA_019246455.1 Pseudolabrys sp. | reverse complement strand
GTCATCTCGCCGCCACGCCGGCCGGGCACCGTATTATCGCGGAGGCGGTCGTCACCAAAGTCGAGGGACGGCGCATCTGGTTTAACGTCAGCGCCCGCGACGAGATCGAGGAGATCGGCGACGGCACCCACGAACGCATGGTGGTCGATCTCCAACGTCTCGCCGCGCGGCTCGATGCCAAAAAGCCAAGCGGAGCCGCTTGAGCCTTCCCGCGGAATGCGGGAACCTTGGCCCAATATTCGTTCGCTCAAGTCCAGTTCCAGAGGCACCTCATGGCCAAAGCTCCGACCAAACCCGCAGCGGCGCCTGCCGGCGCGACAACCGGAAAACTTCCGACCGACTTTGACCAGAGCGACAAAATTTTTGTCGGCAAGGGCGATAGCGCCCAGTATCTGACGCTCCATTTTGCCAACCGGCACGGCCTCGTCACCGGTGCGACCGGTACCGGCAAGACCGTAACGCTGCAGGTGCTGGCCGAAGGACTATCGCGCGCCGGCGTGCCGGTGTTCGCCGCCGACATCAAGGGTGACCTTTCGGGAATTTCGATGCCGGGCTCCGCCGTGCCTGCGTTCGTCGATCGCGCCAAGGGCATGGGCTTCGACTATCAGCCCGACGAATTCCCGGTGATCTTTTGGGACGTTTTCGGCGAACAAGGTCATCCGATCCGCGCCACGATTTCCGAGATGGGTCCGCTGCTGATGGCACGCCTGCTCGAATTGAACGATGTGCAGGAAGGCGTGATCAATATCGCCTTCCGCATCGCCGATGAGCAAGGCCTGACCATGCTCGACCTCAAAGATCTGCGCGCCGTGCTCGGCCTTGTCGCCGATCACGCCGACGAACTGACCAAGCAATACGGCAACGTCTCGAAGGCGACGGTCGGTACCATACAACGTCAACTCCTGGTGCTGGAAAACCAGGGCGGGCCGAAATTCTTCAGCGAACCGGCGCTCCAGCTCAGCGACTTTATGAGAACGGCGCCGGACGGGCGCGGCTACATCAACGTGCTGGCGGCCGACAAACTGATGAATTCGCCGCGCCTCTATGCGACGTTCCTGCTGTGGCTGCTCTCCGATTTGTTCGAGCATATGCCGGAAGTCGGTGACCCCGAGAAGCCGAAGCTCGCTTTCTTCTTCGACGAGGCGCATCTGCTGTTCACCGATGCGCCTAAGCCGCTGCTCGACAAGATCGAGCAAGTCGTGCGGCTGATCCGCTCGAAGGGCGTCGGCGTCTATTTCATCACGCAATCGCCGCTCGACGTGCCGGACAATGTGCTCGGTCAGATGGGCAACCGCGTTCAGCATGCGCTGCGCGCCTTCACGCCGCGTGATCAGAAAGCGGTGAAGGCCGCCGCCGATACGTTTCGCCCCAATCCGAAGCTCAATACCGCGCAAGTCATTATGGAGATGGGCAAGGGCGAGGCGCTGGTATCATTCCTCGAAGGTAACGGCACGCCGGCGCTGGTCGATCGTGCGCTGATCCGCCCGCCGGCCGGGCGCGTCGGCGCCATCACGCCGGACGAGCGCAAGACCGTCATCGCGAAGAGCCCGATCAAAGGCAAATACGACACCGCGATCGATTCTGAATCGGCCTACGAGCAACTGCAGAAGCGCGCCAAGGATGCCACCATCGCTGCAGGTGCACCGCCGGCGGGAACACCAGCCGGGACTGCGCCCAGCGAGGCGGCGCCCGCACCATCGGGCGGCGGCATTCTCGGCGGGCTCGGTGGATTCATCGGCGGCATGTTCGGCACCAACCGGACGCGCGGCCAAGTGCTCACGCCGTCGCAGAAAGTTGCGCGCGAAGTAGCGCGCACCGTCGGCAATCGCGTCGCCGGGCAGATTGCGGCGGATATCGGCAAATCGCTCGGCGGCTCGATGGGCGGATCGGTCGGCCGCGCCATCGTGCGCGGCACGCTAGGTGGAATGCTGAGGCGATAGGACGCGTTCGCAAGCGAACGCTTTTGGGCGCTGAAGGCGCCGGGGCTTCCCGGCGCCTTCAGCATTCCGCAACTCAGGTGCCGACCGCGTCGGACACGCACTTCTTGGTGAAGCTGGTCTTAGCCGCACCGCTGAGTTTCTGCGCAGCGGCCTTGTCGTCGCACGACTTCTGCGCGTCGGCCTGACACTTCTTCATGTAGCTCGACATCGCAGCACCAGCGAGCATCTTGCCGTCCGAACCTTTGGCGTTGGTCTTGCACGCGCCGGACTGCGCATAGGCGCCGGTCGCAGCGAGCGATAAAGCGAGAGCGAGAGCAATTTTTTTCATGGAAAGTCCTCCTGTGCGGGCAAGAGAATCGGCCCGCTTACGATGCTGGCACGCCAATAGGGGCGGCCCGGTGACGCATCATCATGGACCTGTTGGCTTGCGTTGTGATGGTGGCCCAGTAGCGCACAGAACTTAATCACCTGCCTAAATAGTAGGCTACTACCGGCCTTAGACTTTATTTTGAGCAAGGGGGAATCCGGACACCGATTCAAGGGCTTGAAAGCCCGTACGTTTTGGCACGTCCCTTGCGAAGCCCTCTGCCAGCGAAGCCGGGCCAACCGACTGCGCGCGTTAAACAGGGGATACAACTTATGTTCACGCATATCCGGGCGGTCGTAGAGCGACCGTATGCCAGCCGCTGGCTCGCTGCCACGGCCGGCGTTGCACTTTCTCTTGCCGCTGCCATGCCGGCCAAAGCGCAAGACACCATCAAGGTCGGCATCCTGCACTCGCTCTCCGGCACCATGGCCATCAGCGAAACCACGCTGAAGGACACGATGCTCTATCTGATCGACGAGCAGAACAAGAAGGGCGGCGTGCTCGGCAAGAAACTGGAAGCCGTCGTCGTCGACCCGGCTTCGAACTGGCCGCTGTTCGCGGAAAAGGCGCGCGAATTGATCTCGAAGAACAAAGTCGCCGCGGTGTTTGGCTGCTGGACCTCGGTGTCGCGCAAATCCGTGCTGCCGGTGTTCAAGGAGCTCAATTCGATCCTGTTCTATCCGGTGCAATACGAAGGCGAAGAGTCCGAACGTAACGTCTTCTATACCGGCGCCGCGCCGAA
>JAFAQJ010000462.1 GCA_019246455.1 Pseudolabrys sp. | reverse complement strand
GCGGGGGTTTTCTGTGGCAATCCGGGCGAGATTTCGCCAATCGTCAGTGATCTGCCGGTAGGCCGCCCTACCGTCGTGGTTCGTCGCCTTACTGGCTTCGCGGTCGGCCTCCTCGGCTTTTTGCCGATAAATCTTTTCTAAGCCGCCTATCAATGCCGGTAGCACAGATTTCCGGGGCTGTCTGTGCGACTCGTACTTTCATGGGTGCGACATGTCGGGTTCCGGACAGCATTCCTGAGATCCGCCGCATACGCTGGCGAATGCCGCGCTACCACCTTCACGTCATGGATGGACATCCCATCCTCGACACTAAGGGCCAAGTGTTCTCGACCCTGGTTGAGGCCCGCAAGGAAGCCTTGATGATGTTGCGCGCGTTCCACGCGCGCGGCGCCAAAAATATCAAAACCGTTCGCATTACAGACGACGCCGGGAAAGCAGTTGCGGTCGTCACCGAGGACTAGCCGCGATCCTCTCGCGTGCGCCGCCTAGCCGAGTTCGATCACCACGCCATCGCGAATGGTGACGCGGCGGTCCATGCGCCCAGCAAGATCCATATTGTGCGTGGCGACGATCGTCGCAAGGCCCGACGCCCGCACCAATTGCGACAGCGCACCGAATACATGGTCGGCGGTGTGCGGGTCGAGGTTACCGGTCGGCTCGTCAGCCAACAGGAGATGTGGCGCGTTGGCGACGGCGCGCGCAATCGCCACGCGTTGCTGCTCGCCGCCGGACAATTCAGACGGACGGTGATGCAGGCGCTGTGATAGACCGAGATAGGCCAGGAGTTCGACCGCCCTCGCCTGCGCATCACCGCGCGTCAGGCCACGGATCATCTGCGGCAGCAGCACATTCTCGAGCGCGGAAAATTCTGGCAGCAGATGGTGCGACTGGTAGACGAAGCCGATCTCGTCGCGCCGAATCTGGGTACGGTCGGCGTCCGGCAGGCCGGCCGTCGGATGACCGTCGATGAAGACATCGCCGCGGTCCGGATGCTCGAGTAGACCGGCGATATGCAGCAGCGTCGACTTGCCGGCACCTGACGGCGCGATCAGCGCTACGGATTGTCCCGCCCACACCGCCAGCTCGGCGCCGCGCAGAATGTCGAGCGTCTCGTCACCTTGCCGGTAATGCCGCTCAACCTGATGGATGAACAAGACCGGAATTTCATTGTCGTCGGCTGTCGTCTCAGGCGCCGGCGCGTTGAGCACGTCACTCATAACGCAGCGCCTCCACCGGATCGAGCCGCGCCGCGCGCCACGATGGATAGAGCGTCGCGAGCAGCGACAGCGCGAGCGCCATCACCAAGACGGCAAGGGTCTCGCTCGGGTCCATGTCGGCCGGTAGCTTCGACAAGAAGTAAAGCTCCGGCGAAAACAGTTCGGTGTTAGTCAGCCACGACAGAAATTGCCGGATCGACTCGACATTGAGACAGACGACTACACCGAATACAAAGCCGACCAAGGTCCCGACCACGCCGATCGAGGCGCCGGTGATCAGAAAGATCCGCATGATCGATCCTTGGGTCGCGCCCATGGTACGCAGGATCGCGATGTCGGAGCCTTTATCCTTCACCAGCATGATGAGGCCGGACACGATATTTAGTGCGGCGACCAATACGATCAACGTCAGAATCAGGAACATCACGTTGCGTTCGACCTGCAGGGCGTTGAAGAAGGTCGCGTTGCGCTGACGCCAATCAATCATGAAGATCGGCCGCTGCGCGGCGTCGGTTACGGCCTTGCGGAAAGCATCGACCCGATCTGGGTTGTTGGTATAGACCTCGATCGCCGTGACGTCGCCTGCGCGATTGAAATAGGTCTGCGCTTCCTTGAGCGGCATGAAGACAACCGCGCTGTCGTATTCCGACATGCCGATCTCGAACACTGCCACGATCTTGTAGGTTTTGATGCGTGGTGTGGTGCCCATCGGCGTCACCGCGCCACGCGGCGCGACCAGCGTGATATTGTCGCCCGAGTGCAGCGAGAGCTGATCCGCAAGCCGGCGCCCGATCGCGACGCCTTGCTGATCGTCAAAGCCTTCGAGCGAGCCCTGCTTGATGTTCCGTGCGACCGAGGGGAGTTTCTCGAGGTCCATCAGCCGAATGCCGCGCACCAGCACGCCGCCAGCATTGAACGGCGATGAGGCCAGTGCCTGGCCTTCGACAATCGGTGCTGCGAGCCGAATGCCCGGCACCTGCGCGATGCGGGCGGCGACTTCCTCCCAATCAGAGAGTGGCTTTTCCAGCGGCTGGATCAGGAGATGGCCGTTGAGGCCGAGAATTTTGTCGAGCAGCTCCTTACGAAACCCGTTCATCACCGCCATCACGATGATGAGCGTCGCTACGCCGAGCATGATGCCAAGGAATGAAAAGCCGGCGATGACCGAGATGAATCCTTCCTTGCGCCGCGCCCGCAGGTAGCGCAGCGACAACATCCATTCGAACGGAGAAAACGGCCGCGTGCCGCTCACACTCATGAAATCTCCCCGGAACGCCGATTTTCACACGATTCTGGCGGAAACAAGCCGCCCTTAGCGGTCAAAGTGCTTGGCCGCACACAGGTTTTTTCGATTTTTGCCGCTTCAGCGCGCGAGCAGATCAATCGCCGAGTCGATGCCCATCAGTTCCTTGGCGCCGCCCGCGCGCTTTTTCACCTCGACCTTGCCTTCGGCGAGGCCTTTCGGGCCGACGAGT
>JAFAQJ010000368.1 GCA_019246455.1 Pseudolabrys sp. | reverse complement strand
CCTGGTCAAGGGTGAAAGCGGCGCCAAAAAGGTCGACAAGTTCCAGGTCGACGATCTGCCGTGCAAGATCGCCTGCTACATCCCGCGCGGCGACGGCTCGAATGGCACGTTCAATCCCGACCAATGGATGGATCCCAAAGAGCAACGCAAGGTCGACGATTTCATTATCTACGCGATGTGCGCCGCCAAGCAGGCGCTCGAAGATGCGAAATGGAAGCCGAAGAGCCACGAAGATCAGATCTCGACCGGCGTCGTGATCGGTTCCGGAATCGGCGGCATCGAAGGCATCGCCGAAACCGCCATAACGCTGAAAGAGCGCGGTCCGCGTCGCGTCTCACCGTTCTTCATCCCTGGCCGCATCATCAATCTGGCGTCGGGTTACGTTTCGATTGAGCACGGACTCAAAGGCCCGAACCACGCGGTGGTGACGGCCTGTTCGACCGGCGCCCATGCGATCGGCGATGCGTCCCGCATGGTCGCGCTCGGCGATGCCGATGTGATGGTAGCCGGCGGCACGGAATCGCCCGTTAACCGCATCGCGATTGCCGGTTTCTCGGCCCTGCGCGCGCTGTCGAGCGGCTTCAACGAGACGCCGGAAAAGGCCTCGCGGCCCTATGACAAGGACCGCGACGGCTTCGTGATGGGCGAGGGCGCGGGCGTCGTCGTTCTGGAATCGCTCGAACACGCGCAGAAGCGCGGCGCCAGGATCTACGCCGAGGTGATCGGCTATGGGCTTTCGGGCGACGCCTATCACATCACGGCGCCGACGCCGGACGGCGATGGGGCGTACCGCTGCATGAGCATGGCGCTCAGGCGCGCCGGGATTACGGCGGGTGACGTCGATTACATCAACGCGCACGGCACCTCGACGCCGCTCGGCGACGAGATCGAGCTTGGCGCGGTGCAGAAGCTGGTCGGCAATGCCGCTGGAAAAATTTCGATGTCGTCGACCAAGTCTTGCATCGGGCATCTGCTCGGCGCCGCGGGCGCGGTCGAAGCGATCTTCTCGGTTCTGGCGATCCGCGATAGCCTTGCGCCGCCGACCATCAATCTCGACAATCCATCGGTCGAGACTCCAATCGATCTCGTGCCGCACAAGGCGCGCGAACGCGACATCGACATCGCGCTGTCGAATTCGTTCGGATTCGGGGGCACCAACGCGTCGCTGATATTCCGGCGCTTCGTGAACTGATCGTGTGGTGAAAGTCTCCAGCTTTCGCCATATTTCTTTCTACCCTGCGTCACCGTGTTGTTTTAAGCATCAACCGGCGCTGCGCGCCGGAGCGGAGTGTGAGGAGTTGCGGGTCGCAATTGTGAAGGCGTCGAGGTGAACGAGTCGTCGAACAAGAATAACGGCAAGGCGCCCGCCGCACCGGCATCCGACGTGCCGCCCGTGGCCGGTCGCGCCTCGCAGGCGAGTCTTGCCGATCGGCTCGCACGCGGCCGCGCCGCCGCGATCGCTGCGCGTGACAACAATGCGACCACAAATACAGGGCCACCCGCTGCGCCGGCCGGGCGCTCGGTGTTCGACGCGCCTCCGCCTCCACCGCCGCCGCCGTCAAATCGCATCGAAGCATCGTCGAGCGAACCGCCGATTTCGGGCCGGCCGGATGCCTTGGGCGGCGGCAAGCGGATCGCGCCGCGCAGCGCGCGCGCCGCGCTCGAACCCGAGCGCGTGCCGACGCCAACCCGGCGTTCGCGCCGGGTGCGCCATCCGCTGGTCATCGCCGGCAATGCGATCTTCACCATCCTTATTATCGTGGCGGTCGGCGTCGGCGGTTTGCTTTACGTCGGCAAGCAACGCTTCGAGCAGCCAGGCCCGCTCGATCAGGAAAAGATCGTCAACATCCCGCGCGGCCTCGGCATTCGCGACATTTCAGACCTTCTGCAGCGCGAAGGCGTGATCGATCAGCCGTGGACCTTCATCGGCGGCGTGTTGGTGATGAAGGCGCGTGAAGGTTTAAAATACGGCGAATACCAGTTCGCCAAGCATGCTAGCGTACGCGACCTCGTCGACACCATCACCGAAGGCCGCGTTGTCCTGCACGGCTTCACCGTGGCCGAGGGTCTGACCTCGGAGCAGATCGTCGCGAAGCTCCTGGAAAACGACGCGCTGTCTGGCTCGCTCAAGGAAGTGCCGCGCGAGGGCACGTTGCTGCCGGAGACCTACAAATTCACGCGCGGCACATCGCGCCAGCTCATCGTCGAGCGCATGCAGCAGTCCGCCAAGCGCGTACTCCAGGAAGTGTGGGAACGGCGCAACACGGACATACCGCTCAAAACGCCCGAGCAACTTCTGATCATGGCCTCGATCGTCGAAAAGGAAACCGGACGGCCGGACGAGCGTACGCGCGTCGCCGCGGTGTTCGAAAACCGCCTCAAGAACAAGATGCGGTTGCAGTCGGACCCGACGATTATCTACGGCCTGACCGGCGGCAAAGGTTCGCTCGGGCGGCCGATCCTCAAGAGCGAGATCGACCAGCACACGCCGTACAACACCTACGTTATCGATGGGCTGCCGCCGGGACCGATCGCCAATCCGGGCCGCGCCTCGCTCGAAGCGGCGGCCAACCCGGCGCGCACGAAGGAAATCTATTTCGTTGCCGATGGCACTGGCGGGCATGTGTTCGCTGATACCTACGATCAGCATCAGAAGAATGTCGCGCGGCTGCGCGCCACTGAAGGGGGTCAGCAGCCGGCTCCCACCGCGCCGCCGCCCGACCCGGCGGCCAAACCGGCAGCCAAGCCGGCACCTTCGCGCTAGCTTGTGAGCGCTGCGCGCCGCCGCTAAGGTCCGCGCTTATTTTCAATTGCACGAGAGAAAAGCGCTGATGGCCTTGTCGAGCATGACCGGATTCGCTCGCAGCCAGGGCGTGGTCGCGACCTACGCCTGGTCGTGGGAGCTCAAGTCGGTCAACGCTAAAGGATTCGATCTGCGGCTGCGCCTACCGCCGGGGTGGGACGCGGTTGAGACGCCAGCGCGCGCGAAAGCGGCTGAGACACTGACCCGTGGCACCGTCTATGCAACGCTGACGATCGAGCGACAGGGCGTGGCGCCGGCCGTTACCGTCAACGAGCAAGTGCTCGAGGCTGTTCTTGGCGCGGCGCAGCAGCTTGCCGTGCGGCTCAAGGCACCGCCGCCGAGCGTCGAAGGCATCCTCGGGCTCAAAGGCGTGATCGAGGTCAGCGATAATGTCGAGCGCGAAGACGACCACCGCGCCGCTGAAACCGCCATCATAGCCGGTTTTGCGAAAGCGATCGATGATCTTTTGGCGGCGCGTAAGGAGGAGGGCGTCGCGCTTGGCCATATCCTCAGCAAGCGGCTCGACGAAATCGCCGCGCTCGCTGGGCGCGCCGACGCGGCGCCTGGCGGCAAGGCCGACGCAATCAAGGCACGGCTCGCCGGACAGGTCGCGGCATTAATGGAGACCGGCGAACGCTTCGACCCGGACCGGTTGCATCAAGAGGCTCTGTTGATGGCCGCGAAGGCCGACATCCGCGAGGAGCTTGACCGGCTCGTTGCCCATGTCGCGCAGGGGCGCAAATTGCTGGCGGACGGCGGTCCCGCCGGGCGCCGCCTCGATTTTCTGTCGCAGGAACTCAACCGCGAATCGAATACGTTGTGCGCCAAGGCCAACGACGTGGAGCTCACCAATATCGGACTCGAGCTCAAGACCGTGGTCGAGCAGTTCCGCGAGCAGGTCCAGAACCTCGAATGACGACGAAGCGCCGCGGCATCATGTTCGTCGTGTCGTCGCCCTCCGGCGCGGGCAAGACCACGCTCACGCGCAGCCT
>JAFAQJ010000119.1 GCA_019246455.1 Pseudolabrys sp. | reverse complement strand
TCGCGCCGTTTTTTTCTATCCGGTCCTGCTATCGCCTGTCGTCGTCGCCTTGGTCTGGAAATGGATTCTGCAGAGGCAAGGCGTGCTCAATGCGACGCTCACCGGTGTTGGGCTGTCGCCCGTCAACTGGCTGCTCGATGCACATTGGGCATTTATCTGGACGATCTTCATCAGCACGTGGGCACATCTCGGTTTCTATACCTTGATCCTGCTTGCCGGACTGCAGGCGATCCCGCGCGATGTCTACGAAGCTGCGGCGATGGACAACGCCGGACCCTCGCGCACTTTCTGGCGCATTACCTTGCCGCTTCTTATGCCGAATCTCGCGGTCGTGGTCGTGCTTGCGCTAGTGCGTGCCATACAGGTCTTCGACGAGGTTTACGTGTTCACGGGTGGAGGGCCCGGCTCAGCCACGACTTATCTAGTGCAATTTATATATCAAACCGCATTCGCCCAGCAGATCCGCCAGTACGGACTGTCGGCCGCTGCCTCGCTCCTCCTTGCCGGCGCTATCTGCATCCTGACGCTGGCGTATCTGCGCGTCACCCGGCAGAGGAGTGCGCAATGAGCCGCCTTTGGAATTTTCTCGCCGCCCGCCGGGGCCGCGGCAATCTGCATTGGACTGATTGGTTGTCTTATTTGCATCTTGTTCTCGGCGTCTTGCTGATGTTCGGACCTGTGCTCTGGCTGGTGCTGTCGTCGTTCAAGACGGAAGCTGGATTGATCGAATTCCCCCCTACTTTGCTGCCTTACGAGCAAGTGCAGGTTCGCGTGAAGGGCTATGACCGCCCGCTCGCGCTTTACTCGATAACCGCCGGCGAATTTGCCGGGCGCCAGTTGGCGGAAGTGCGCCGCATCGGCCTGCAGGCGCAAATGGTCGATCCGGCTAAGCCAGAAGAGATCCTGCGGACGCCAGTTACCGACCGGCAGAAGCTGATGCACCTTAAATTTGCATGGGGCAACTACACCGAGTTGATCAGCAAGTTCAGCTTCCTCACTTATCTGAACAACAGCATTTTCATCACAGTCGTCGCGACATTAATCACGCTTCTTCTCAACTCGATGGCGGCCTTCGCGCTAAGCAAATATTCGTTCCGCGGGCGCGATGCAGTTTTTCTACTCATCCTCGCCACGCTGACGATCCCGCCGACGATCGTGATAGTGCCCAACTTTTTCATCGCGTCGTCGCTGGGTCTGGTCAATTCGCCGTGGGGCGTCATCTGGCCAGCGGTCGCAACACCAACAGGCGTTTTTCTCCTGCGCCAATATATGTTGACAATCCCCGATGAGCTGGTCGAAGCCGCGCGTATGGATCACGCCAGTGAATGGCGTATTTATTGGCGCATCATCCTGCCGCTCACCGCGCCGGCGCTTGCTGTTCTCGCGATCTTTTCGGTGATGTGGCGCTGGAACGAATTTCTGTGGCCGATGATCGTACTCAACAAAAGCGAGACGTTCACGCTCCAGCTTGCACTTAATTCCTTCCAGGGCGAACTGACGACATCCTGGAACTACCTTCTGGCGATGACCGTCCTGACGCTCTTGCCGATCACCATCATCTTCGTGTTTCTTCAGCGTTATATCACCCAAGGCATCGCCACGACCGGCATCAAGTAGGCGCACATTATGGCGACACTCGAATTACGGTCGGTGAGAAAGAGCTACGGCGCGACCGAGGTCATTCACGACGTCAACCTGACCGCGGCAGATGGCGAATTCCTGGTTTTCGTCGGCCCGTCGGGGTGCGGTAAATCGACCCTGCTGCGCATGATCTGCGGTCTTGAAGACATCAGCAGCGGCGACATCACCATCGACGGCAAGCGCGTCAACGACGTGTCGGCTGCGCAGCGCGGCCTCGCGATGGTTTTCCAATCCTATGCGCTTTATCCGCATATGACGGTTTACGGCAACCTGTCGTTCGGATTGGAGAATGTCGGAACGCCGCGCGCAGAAATCGACGCTCGCGTGCGCGAAGCCGCCCAGATGCTGCGGCTCGAGCCTTATCTCGAACGCCGGCCCGCGGCGCTGTCCGGCGGACAACGCCAGCGGGTCGCAATCGGGCGGGCTATCGTCCGCGAGCCACGCATTTTCCTGTTCGACGAGCCGCTATCGAACCTCGACGCGGAATTGCGGGTCGACATGCGCGGCGAAATCCGCCGCCTGCATGCGCGGCTTGGCACCAACATGATCTACGTTACCCACGATCAGGTCGAAGCCATGACCATGGCGGACAAGATCGTGGTGTTGCGCGAAGGACGCGTCGAACAAATCGGCCACCCGCTCGACCTCTACAACGCGCCCGCGAACCTGTTCGTCGCGGGCTTTATCGGCTCACCGCGAATGAATTTCCTCCAAGGCAAGGTTGTCGGATCGGAAGGAAATACTCGCGTCGAGGTCGAGAAGCTGGGAACATTCGAAACGCATACAAAGGTTGGGGCACTGAAGACCGGCGACAAGGTCACGCTCGGCGTCCGCCCGGAACATGTCGCGATGGAACGCAACGACCGCGGTTTCACCCTGGCCGCAAGCCGAACCGAACAACTGGGTCATGTAACGGCAATTTATTTTGCCGACCCTGCATTTTCGGTCCAACTTCCGGGTCAGGTCGACATTGCGCAAGGTTCACCGGTGAGCCTCCATGTTTCTCCGGACGCTTGGCATGTGTTTGATGCCATGGGCCGCTCGGTGTCCCGCTCGAAAGCGACGTAAAAACCGACATGAAACCCGTTGAGACTGCGGCCCATCTCCAAACCCTGCCGAACGGCATCGAACTTGACTGTGGCAACGGCAGACACTGCCAGATCCTCCTGACCGGTCCGCGTTTCGCGCGCCTCGTCTTTATTCCGGCAGATGGTTTTCGCCAAGACCGCACGTGGATGATACTCGGTAGCGACGCTGACGTGCCTTGGCAGGGCCGGCCGAGGTTATCTCCGGACGCGACGGAGCAGCAGTTTTCCATCGAGAAAAACGACGGCGCTATCGTTCTTTCGACGCAACGATTTTCAATCCGAATCCAACTCGATCCCTTCCGATTGCACTGGTCGCTGCCGGACGGCCGTACTTTTGCCGCTGATCGCCCGAGCTTTGCCTACGCGTTCGGCCAGCATAACCACGCGCTCCTCCACGCAATGGTCCGGCGTCCGCAAGACCGTTACTACGGCCTCGGCGACAAGACAGGACCGCTCAATCTCCACGGGCGCCGCCTGCGCACCGCGATGACAGATGCGCTCGGCTTCGATCCGAAATCAGGCGATCCGCTGTACAAGCATTGGCCCTTTCTGATCGTGCGCGACGGTGAAACCGGCACGTTTTACGGTCTGCTTTACGACAACCTGACTGCCGCAAATTTCGATCTCGGCGCCGAGCACAGCAACTACTTCGGCCTATATCGCAGTTACGAAGTAGCGGACGGTGACCTTGACTATACTTTGGTGTTTGGCCCCACGCTTCGCGACGTTGTCGCTTCGTTTGCCGAGCTAACGGGCA
>JAFAQJ010000127.1 GCA_019246455.1 Pseudolabrys sp. | reverse complement strand
TTGGCCGACGGCCGAGTCCAGTATTACTTGCCCGCCGTGCAACTCGACAAAGGAGCGCACCAGCGACAATCCGAGGCCGGGGCCACGATGTTCGGAGCCCTGCGGGTCGGTCTCGAACCACTCGAAGATGCGGTCGGCCGATTCCGGCGCGACGCCGGGGCCGTGGTCGATCACCGAAAAGACGATCGCGTCCGGCCGCCGTTCGGCCGACAACGTGATGGTCTCATTGGCCGGCGAGAAGCCGACGGCATTCGACAGCAGATTGAAAAGTACTTGCTTGACGCGCGAGGCGTCGGCGACGAACGAGCCCGCGTCCGACGCAACGCGCATGTCGAGCTTGAGATTGTTTTTCACCAAGCGATCCTGCACGCCTTCGGCGGCGGCTTCCATCGTGGCGCGGATGTCGACCGGCCCGAGATTGAGATTCATCGCGCCGGCATCGATCGTCGCGAGGTCGAGGATATTGTTGATGATTGCGAGCAGCGAGTTGGTCGAAGCCGTGATGTAGGAAAGGTATTCGTGCTGCTTATCGGTCAGCGGGCCGAAAGTGTCGTCGCTCAGGAGATGCGCGAAGCCGATGATGTTGGTGAGCGGCGATCGCAACTCGTACGAGACGTGATGCACGAACTCGATCTTGATCTCGTCGGCGGTCTCGAGCGCCTCGTTCTTTTCACGGAGCGCCCGCTCGACATTGAAAGCATCGGTAACGTCCTGGAATGTCACCAGCGTCGCCCCGTCGGGCAGCGGCACGGTCATGCAGTCGATCATCATTCCATCGCGCCGCTCGATGCGCGCACGCAAGGGCTCCCGATTGTCGATCGCCGTGACCGCTTCGCGCAGATTGCGCCAGATCGTATTTTCGTCATGCAATGCCTGTGTCCATGCCGTGACGTCTTTGACATGCGGATGTTGTTGTAACGTCTCAGGCGTGAGCTTCCACATTTTCGAGAAAGCCGGGTTAAACAGGCGCACCCGCCCGTCGCTGCCGAACACCGCCACAGCTTCCGCAAGATGGTCGAGCGTTTCGCTCTGCACCTTGATCAGCGCGTCATAGCGGCGATGCATGTCGAGCCGCTCGGTTACGTCGTGGAATAGGTACGTCACGCCGCCTTCCGGATTGGGCACGATGACGAGCCGCATCGTGCGCCCGTCCGGCAAGTGCCACATCTGTTCCTTGGGCTCGACTGCCTGATAGCTGGCGTGGAGCGCGGCTTTCCACACCCGGAAATCGTGCTCCTCCGGGAGCTTGCGCGCAGCGCGCAACCGGTCGAGCACTTCGCCGTCACCCGGCGCCTGGTCGAGGAATGAGGAGTCGAGATCCCACAACGAGCGATAGGCGGCATTGAAGAAAGTCAGCTTCTTCTCGGCGTTGAAGATAGCGACGCCGGTCGAGAGCTGATCGAGGATGCGGCGGTGCGCCTCGATCATGCGGCGCAGTCCGAGACGCATAGTCTCGACCTCGGTGGCGTCAACTGCCATGCCAGCGCTGCCATGCGCGCTCGGCGTATCCATAACTTCGAAGATGCGCCGCGTGCCGGCCGCGATCGCGGGCAGCTTCCCGTTAAACGGATGTCCGGCGGCGCGCGCCTTGGCGAGTTCGATACGCGCCGGGCGGTCGAACATTTCCTTGGCGTTTTCGACGGCATCGGTCGCATCGGCCGCCTCGACGGCACGCACATAGGCGGCGTTGACAAAAGTGAGCAGACCAGTCTCGTCGCGCATCCAGATCGGCGCCGGCAGCGCGTCGATCAGGCTGCGCAACGTTTCGGCGGTGCCAAGCAGCGTATCGTAGCGGATTTGCAGATCGGCCAGGTCGCGCCGTACGCCCCCGATGTCGCGCACCCGCAGCACCGCACGCGCGCCGATCGCGCGGCCTTCTGCCTCGATGGGGCGGTCGGCCAGCGTTTTGAAGGTGAGGCGGAAAGCGCGGCCCTGGGCGCGCAGATTGCTCACGGCATTGTCGAGTTCATGCGCTTGCCGGCCATCGAGCCATGTGCCGAATTGCAGGACGTCTTCCTGCACGGTGGCCGGCGCGATCAACGCGATATCGCCGAGAACGTCCGGCCGATCTGCTTCGGTGGCCCACGTCACCAGAATTTGCGTTTCCGAAAATAGCAGCGCGTTGATGCGATCGGCCTCGGCCCGCAACGCCATCATCTCGTTGTGCGCCGTCGCCCGGTCGCGCGCCGCTTGGGCGCGCGTGCGCACCAGAACCAGCACCGCAAGGACCGCGAAACAAACAAGGCCAAGCGTCAAAGCCAATGTCGCGACTTCATGTTGGCCGAGATTTGAAAACAGCCAAGTCGCGGTGTCGAAGATTGAGGTCTCGTCCGCTCGCGCGGGCGTTACGATTGCGGCGCTGGCCGCGGAAAGCGTGAGCGCGGAGAATCCGCCCCGCATCGGACGAGAACGCAGCCTCCCGTTCGCCGTCCGGATCGTCTCCGGCATGTCGGGTTCTTGCCCCAAAGGTCGGATTCGCGCCGCGCGGCGTCCGCCACGCCGGCTCGCGAATCGTTCGTCGACTTTAGCCTCAAGCGGAATCGCGCCGAAAGAGTCCAGATCGTGAACGGGCAAGCGTTAACGTGCGGAAAACGGCCTATTTCCGGCGCTCGGCGGTCGCCGCGATATCTTCGATATTGATACGGGAGAGCGCGGCAGAAAGCGCCCGCTCGGCATCAGCCAACGCGCTGCGCACCACTTCGATCACGGCGGTCGAAGCCAGCGACGGCCCGTCCGCCTCCTCCAGCCGTCCTGCCGAACGCAGGATCTGGTCAGCGCTGATTTGCCCGCGCTCGCGGCCGAGCTCGTAACCGCCGTGCGGGCCGCGAATGCCCCTGAGGATGCCGTCGCGCACCAAGGCTTGCAGCACCGGCTCGAGATGACGCGGGGGCAGCTTGTGACGCGCGGCGAGCACCTTGGCCGATACAGGACGCTTGGCCGAGTGAATGGCCACGTCGATCACGGCAGCAATGGCGAGGATTCCCTTGCGGGACAGCAAAGGCATGCACGATAGTTCCGCCGAACGAACGGTAATAGGCTACAGGTGACTCGCGATGTCTAGCGGAAAAGCCGCCGCTATCAACATCAGCGGCCTGTGGAGCCAAAACCGCCCGTGTCACGGGCAGTTCCATTTAACGACGCGACTTCGTGCAATTGCGCACGCGCAACTTCAGCGATCACCAACTGCGCGATTCGCATTGCACGGGTGATCTGCACCGATTCGCTGCCGAGATTGATCAGCAGCACTTTGATTTCGCCGCGATAGTCGGCATCGATCGTGCCCGGCGCGTTGAGCACCGTAAGGCCGTGCTTGGCTGCGAGCCCGGAGCGCGGTCGCACCTGCGCTTCAGTGCCGGCCGGAAGCGCAATCGCGATACCGGTTGGAATCAGTTCGCGGCCGCCCGGCGCGAGCGTCACGGGCGCATCGGCCGGAACAGCGGCGAAGAGATCGAGTCCGGCGGCGAGTGCGCTCTGGTACGACGGCAATTCGAGACCGGCGCCGTGCGGCAGCCGCGTGATCTCGACGGGGACGGGGATTGCGAAATCGTCCTGTTTTTTCTTTTTGAGTGGGATGCTCATTGGGGCAGAACGCATGCCTTCAATCGACCGTTCCGCAACCTATCCGAAGTGCCGTAATTATCAGAATGGCGGCTGTGCGTAATTCGGTAACAGCCTGAAAAAACGCCGCTATTGTCGCAGCGCTTCGGCGATCCGCGCGACGAGTTTGGCAGCGACGCCGTCTTTCGATTGTGGCGGCCAGTTTTCGACGCCGCCGCGTGTCACCAGCATGACGGTATTGCGGTCGCCGCCCATGACCCCGGTCGAAGGCGACACGTCGTTCGCGACGATCCAGTCGCATCCTTTGGCTGCGAGCTTTGTCCTGGCGTTGGCGAGCACGTTTTGCGTTTCGGCGGCAAAGCCGATCACCAGTTGCGGACGTTGCTTGGTGCGATGGGCCACTGTCGAGAGGATGTCGGGATTTTCCGTGAGCGACAAGGACGGCGTGCGAGCGCCGGGGGATTTCTTGATCTTCTCCTTGTAGGCATTGTCGACCCGCCAGTCGGCGACCGCCGCGGCGAAGATGGCGATATCGGCCGGCAGAGCCCTGTCGACGGCGGCGAGCATGTCGCGCGCGCTTTCGACATGGACGACACGCACGCCCGGTGGATTGGGCACATTCACCGGGCCACTGACCAGCGTGACGTTCGCGCCCGCTGCTGCGGCCGCAGCCGCGATAGCGTGGCCTTGTTTGCCCGACGATCGATTGGCGATGTAGCGCACCGGGTCGATTGGCTCATGCGTCGGGCCTGACGTGATCACAATCGTCTTGCCGGCCAGCGGTCGCTCGGACGAGGGCGCCAGCAGGCGCTCGATCGCCGCAACAATTTCGAGCGGCTCGGCCATCCGTCCAGTGCCGGCTTCGCCCGCTTCGGCCATCTCGCCTTCATTGGGGCCGACGAACGAAACGCCATCGGCCTGAAGCTGCGCGAAGTTTCGTTGCGTTGCTCTGTGCGACCACATGCGTGGGTTCATCGCTGGCGCGAGCAGCACGCGCTTATCGGTCGCGAGAGCAATGGTGGTCGCCAGATCGCTGGCGTGCCCGCCGGCGAGCTTCGCCATCAGGTCGGCGGTCGCCGGCGCGACGATGACGAGATCGCATTCGCGCGCGAGGCGGATGTGGCCGACGTCGAATTCATGCGCCGGATTGAACAAGTCGGTGAAGGGTTGTTCGCCTGCGATCGCGCCGACCGACAGCGGCGTGACGAATTCTTGCGCCGCCTTGGTGAGCACGACGCGCACATGAATATCGCGCTCTCTGAGGCGACGGATAAGATCGAGCGATTTATAGGCGGCGATTCCCCCGGCGATGATGAGGAGAACGCACGCGATGCCGTTCGCCGGTTCCACGTTCCTACCGCGCGCCGCGCTTCTTTTCGTCGACGGCTCAAAATTCTCGAGGATGGCGTGGCCGGCCTCGTCTGCCGCCTCGCGCAACAGCGTGCGGACTTCGTCTTCCATCGAGCGGCCGTTCTTCGCCGCCCGCAGCCGCAGCTTTTTCTTCAGCGCCTCGTCGATTTGTCGTACGGTGAGGGACGCCAAGGGCTGCCTCGAATTTTGCTTGGTGGACCAATACACTAGCGTATGATTGCAATGCAATCAATGCAATCAATTGCGGGGCCGGGCGGCTACAGAATCGCGATGAGGAGGCCGGCGAGCAGCGCGGCGATCACCCACAGCGCCACGGTCTTCCAGCGTTCCTTGCGGGTCTCGGCCGCGGCAATGGCGGCAACCGTGTCGGGTGCCAGGATTAGGCCGTCGCGGGTGATGGCATCGAGCTGATCGGCGAGATTGACCGCGCGGGTTAGTAGCGCCGGCACCCGCGCGAGAAAACGCCCGACTTCGCCGGCGCCTTCCGCCGCGCTTTCGAGCCGCCCCGCGGGCCCCAGATGCCGTTCGATCCATTCGCGCACCACGGGATCGGCGGTCGTCCACATATCGAGCTTCGGGTCGAGCGAGCGGCCGACGCCCTCGACCACTACCATCGTCTTTTGCAGCAGGATCAGTTCCGGCCGCGTGCGCATGTCGAACAATGCAGTCACCTCGAACAGTAGCGACAATAGCTTCGCCATCGAGATGTCTTCGGCGGTGCGGTTATGGATTGGTTCGCCAATAGCGCGGATCGCCTGCGCGAAATTCTCGACTGAATGCTGCCGTGGCACATAGCCGGCGTCGAAATGCACCTGCGCAACCCGCAGGTAGTCGCGGGTGATGAAGCCGTAGAGGATCTCCGCGAGGAACATACGCTCTTTCGGGCCGAGCCGGCCCATGATGCCGAAGTCAACGGCGACGAGACGCCCCTCGTTATCGACGAACAGATTGCCGGGGTGCATGTCAGCGTGGAAGAAGCCGTCGCGCAATGCGTGGCGCAAGAAACTCTGGATCACGCGGCGGCCGAGCGCAGGGAGATCGAAGCCTTTCGCCGCGAGTGCGGCGCGGTCGTTGAGCGGCGTGCCGTCGATCCATTCGAGCGTTAGCGCTTCGCGCGCGGTGCGGTTCCAGTCGACCGCCGGGACGTGGAAGTCGGTATCGTCTTTCGTATTCTCCGCCATCTCGGACAGCGCCGCGGCTTCGAGCCGGAAATCCATCTCGATCGCAACCGAGCGCGCGAGTGTCGCCACCACCTCGATCAGCCTCAGCCGCTGCGCCTCAAGCGACATCGCCTCGGCCTTGCGCGCGGCATAGAAGAACGAGTCGAGATCGGCCTTGAAGCGGCGATCGACACCGGGCCGCAGCACTTTCACCGCGACGGTCTTGCGTTCGCCGCCATTGGGCACTTCGGCCTTGTGCACCTGCGCGATCGACGCCGCCGCGACCGCCGGCCCAAACGAGACGAATACCTCGCTCAATGGCTTGCCCAGCGCGCGCGCCACCATTGTTTCCGCTTCGCTTTGCGGAAACGGCGCCATCTTGTCCTGGAGGCTTTCGAGTTCGGTCGCAATCGCGGCGCCGACCACGTCGGGCCGCGTCGCCAGAAACTGCCCGAGCTTCACGTAGGTTGGGCCGAGCCGCGTCAGTGCCGCAGCGAGCCGCCGGGTGCCGCCTTTGGCGGTGTCGCGCCGCTCGATCAGCCGCGCCAGCGAAATGCCGACACGCGCGGAAACCGGCAGCGGCCGCGGATCGACCAGCGCGAACACGCCCTCGCGCGCGAACACCAAACCGGCACGTGACAGCCGGATGAGATGCGAGACGCCCACGTTTACAACCGCCAGCCCGAATGCAGCGCCACGACGCCGCCGGTCATTGGGGTGAACGACACGCGTCGCAAGCCCGCGTCGGTGAGCATCCGCGCGAACGCCTTGGGCGCGGGAAACTTGCGGATCGACTCGACAAGATACTGGTAGGCCTCGCGGTCCCCAGTGACAGCCGCGCCCAGTCGCGGAATGACGTTGAACGAATACAATTCATAAAGCGTGTCGAGTCCGGGGACGTCGGCATGCGAGAATTCAAGGCACAGAAAGCGCCCGCCGGTCTTGAGCACGCGATGCGCTTGTGACAACGCCTGCGCGATGCGCGGCACGTTACGGACGCCGAACGCGATCGCCACGCAATCGAAGCTTTTGTCGGGGAAGGGCAGCGCCTCGGCGTTGCCCTGCATGAAGGTGAGGGCATCGGCACAACCGAGCTTCTCGACGCGCTTACGGCCGACCGACAGCATGTCCTCGTTGATGTCACAGACGGTGGCGTGGATGCCGGGTCCGCCGGCTTCGACCACACGCAGCGCGATATCGCCGGTGCCGCCCGCGACGTCGAGCAACGCGAACGGGCGTTCGGATTTTGGCGGGTTGACCGCGGTGACCAGCGCGTCTTTCCAGGCACGATGCAGGCCGCCGGACATCAGGTCGTTCATCAGGTCGTAACGCCGCGCCACCGAATGAAACACGCTGTCGACCCGCGCCTGCTTGTCGGCAAGCGGCATAGTCTCGTAGCCGAAATGAGTCTGTTCGGCGGAACGCGGCATCACGCAACCTGACCAATTCTCGTTACCGGACAGGACCATAGCGCGCCTGCGCCGGGGAGGCTATGTCTGGAACCTGTCGAGGTTAACCATGCCGGAGCTTCCTGAAGTCGAGACCGTGCGCCGCGGACTTGCGCCCGCGATGGAAGGCGCGCGTTTCAAGAAGGTCGAAGCACGGCGCAAGGATCTGCGCTGGCCGCTGCCGAAGGACTTCGTGGCGCGGCTCGAAGGCAAGACCGTCGAAGGGCTCGGCCGTCGTGCCAAATATCTGGTCGTCGATCTGTCGTCAGGCGACGTTTTGCTGATGCATCTCGGTATGTCGGGGTCATTCCGCGTGGTGAAGGACCACGGCAAGGAATTGCAGCCGGGTTCGTATCATCATGAGAAAGGCAAACTGGAGAAGCACGACCACGTCGTGTTTCACATGTCGAACGGTTCGCTGGTGACGTTCAACGATCCGCGTCGCTTCGGCATGATGAAGATCGTGCCGCGCGCTAAGTTTGACGAGGAGAAGCTGCTCAAGGACATCGGGCCAGAGCCGCTCGGCAATGCGTTCGACGCAGCGATGCTGGCGCAAGCTTGCGCCGGAAAGAATACGTCCCTCAAGTCGGCCCTGCTCGACCAGCGCGTCGTTGCCGGCATCGGCAACATCTATGCCTGCGAGGCTCTATTCCGTGCGCGCCTTTCTCCCGAAAGGAAGGCCTCGACGATTGCGGACCACAACGGCAAGCCGAACGAGCGCGCGGTCGCGTTGGTCGATGCCATCAAAAAAGTGCTCAACGACGCGATTGCCGCCGGCGGCTCGTCGCTGCGCGATCATCGCCGTGCCGATGGCTCGCTCGGCGATTTCCAGCACAATTTTCTGGTCTATGACCGCGAAGGGCGGCCATGTCCGGGCGGCTGCAAGGGCAAAGTGAAACGCTTCACGCAGAACGGCCGCTCGACCTTTTGGTGCCCGTCGTGCCAGAAATAATGGGATACAAGCGGCCACGAGATAGGGCCGCGAAGGAAAGCGACATGTGTCGGTTCGTTCTCGCGGCCGTTGTGTTGTGCGCGCTCGGTGCGCCGGCCTTCGCCGAATATCCGGACCGGTCGATCCGCCTGATCGTGCCGCAGGCCGCCGGCGCCAATTCCGATCTCTACGCCCGGCTCGTCGGCGCCGAGATGGGTAAATCGCTCGGCCAGCAGATCGTAGTCGAGAACCGTCCTGGCGGCGCTTTCGCCATCGGCCTCGATGCCATCGCGAAGGCGGCGCCGGACGGCTACACGATGGGTATCGGCCTGATCGGCGGCATGGCGCTGACGCCGCACATGCTGGCCAAAGTGCCGTACGACATCGAGAATGACTTTGTGCCGGTCGGCATGATCGCTCGCGGCTATCTGATCCTAGCGATATCGCCGCAGCTTCAGGTCGGATCGGTGCAGGAACTGATTGACCTAGCGAAGAAGAATCCCGGAAAGCTCACCGTCGCGTCCTCGGGCACCGGCTCGCCCGGCCATGTCGGCGCGGAGCTGTTCAAATACATGACGGGCACGCAGATCACTCACGTCTCATACCGGGGCGGCGCGCCCGCGATCAACGACCTGATGGCCGGCCGTGTCGACATGATGTTCGAAGGCCTCGCCTCGATGGCCCCGTTCATTCTCGACGGGCGGCTGCGCGCGGTCGGCATTAGCGGCGAGAAGCGCTCCGCGGCGTTCCCTAATGTACCAACCATTCAGGAAGCTGGCGTGCCAGGTTATGTCGACGTGACTTGGCTCGGCATCGTCGTGCCGGCGAAAACGCCACGCCCGCTGGTCGATCGCCTCAATAAGGCGCTCAATGAGGCGCTACGGTCGCAGTTGATTACCGACCGAATGAAATTGATCGGCGAAGACGCCGCGCCCGGCACGCCGGAGGAATATGCCTCGGTGATTAAGGCCGATTCCGCGAAATGGAAGGCCGTCATTGAGCGCGCCGGCATCAAATTGCAGGAGTGAACATGGTTTACGAAAATATCGTCGTCGAAACCAAAAGCCGGGTCGGTATCATTCGGCTCAACCGGCCGAATGCGCTGAACGCGCTCAATACCGCGCTGAAAGCCGAACTCGGCGAAGCCGTGAAGGCATTCGACAAGGACGCCAACATTGGCTGCATGATCATCACGGGCAACGAGAAGGCCTTCGCCGCCGGCGCCGACATCAAGGAGATGGCCGACAAGACCTACAACGAAGCGCTGCTCGGCAATTTCGCCGGCGATTGGGACGAGGCGGCGCGTGCGCGCAAGCCTGTGATCGCCGCGGTCGCGGGCTTCGCGCTCGGCGGCGGCTGCGAACTCGCGATGATGTGCGACATCATCATCGCCGCCGACAACGCCAAGTTTGGTCAGCCCGAGATCAAGCTCGGTGTCATTCCGGGCATCGGCGGCACCCAGCGTCTGACCCGTGCCATCGGGAAGTCGAAGGCGATGGAGATGAATCTCACCGGCCGCATGATGGACGCGGCCGAAGCCGAGCGGTCAAACCTCGTCGCGCGCGTCGTGCCGCTGGCGAGCCTGATGGACGAAGCGATGAAGACCGCCGAAACCATCGCCTCGATGTCGCTGCCGTCGGTGCTGATCGCCAAGGAAGCGGTCAATCGCGCCTTCGAGACCACGCTCGCCGAAGGCATCCGCTTCGAGAGGCGCGTGTTCCATTCGCTGTTCGCGACGCAGGATCAGAAGGAAGGCATGAAAGCCTTCATCGAGAAGCGCAAGCCGGATTGGAAGCACAGATAGACGTCAGCCGCCGTATAGCACCACCTGCAGCCGCTTCTGCGATTCGGCGTGATCCTTGCCGCGCGCCTGCACCACGGCCACCAGCTTCATGAGTTCGTCCCGGGTCTTGGCGTCGGTCGGCGAGAAGTTAGCGGGATTGATCTTGACGGTTTGCGGATGCGCCACCGCGTAGTCGGCGACGTCGGCAATCGCGATGCAAAGGGCCTGCGTGAT
>JAFAQJ010000247.1 GCA_019246455.1 Pseudolabrys sp. | reverse complement strand
TTGGTTTGGCTGGAGCGGCAAAGTGGGCACCGCCACCACTGCACGCTCGCTCGAGCACGAGAACATTTCGTACGTCACGATCGACCTCACGAAAGGCGACCACCAGGAATTTTATAATGGTTTCGCCAACGGCGTCCTGTGGCCGATTCTGCATTACCGGCTCGATCTAATCGAGTTCACCCGGCGCGACTTCGGTGGCTATCTGCGTGTTAACGAGTACTTCGCGCACCATCTCGAAAAAATTCTCCAGCCCGACGATATCGTGTGGGTTCACGACTACCATTTCATTCCGCTCGCCAAGGCGCTGCGCGAACGTGGGCACAAGAACCGCATTGGTTTCTTCTTGCACATTCCATTTCCGCCGCCGGAGATCCTGACCGCGTTGCCGAACCACGAGCGTCTCATCCCGTCGCTCTGTCACTACGATTTAGTTGGCTTCCAGACCGATATCGACGCGGCCAACTTCTCCCGATATCTGGCGCAGGAATGCGGGCTCGCGTGGGCGAGTGGCAACAGCTTCCACTTTCACGAGCGCACGGTGGAGTTCGGCGCATTTCCGATCGGCATCGAAACCGAAACCTTCGCAAAACTGGCGCGCCGCGCCGTCAACACCAAATTTGTCAAGGATGTCGTCAGCAGCCTGGACAGCCGCGCAATGCTGATCGGTGCGGACCGGCTCGATTACACCAAAGGCCTGCCGCTGCGGATGGAGGCGTTCGACCGCTTCCTCGCCAACTATTCTGTTTGGCGCGGGAAGTGCACCTATCTGCAAATTACGCCGCAGAGCCGCGGCGAAATCGAGCAATATGCCGAGATCGGCCGTCAGGTCGGGGAGGCGGCAGGACGCATCAATGGCGCCTACGGTGAAGCGAATTGGACGCCTATTCGCTACGTCAACAAGGCGCATAACCGCACGGCTTTGGCCGGTCTCTACCGGGAAGCGCGCGTTGGGTTGGTGACGCCCTTGCGTGATGGCATGAACCTCGTCGCCAAGGAATTCATCGCCGCTCAAAACGACGAAGATCCGGGCGTTCTTGTATTGTCGCGGTTCGCCGGCGCCGCGCGCGAGTGCAAGGCGGCTCTTTTGGTCAATCCCTACGACCCCGAAGGCGTCGCCGCTGCGATCGACAAAGCGTTATCGATGCCGCTCGATGAACGCCGGCAACGACAGAGAGAACTATTCAAGGTCGTTTCCGAAAACGACATCGAGCGGTGGACCGAGCGCTTCCTCGACACGCTAAAGAAGCCGCCGGTCGAGGTGGAAATGCCGCTGCGCTTCCGCCTTGTAACCTAAGCTAGTCGTTGCCGCTTCAGATCTGGCGGTACAGCTTCCTCGGCCAGCATCTTTAAAGCCTCGTCGAGGGGCATCACCTGCTGCTTGTCGTTGCCGAGACGGCGCACAGACACGGTGCGCTCGGCGGCTTCCTTTTTGCCAACCACCAGAAGAGCCGGGACCTTGGCGAGCGAATGCTCGCGGACTTTGTAATTAATCTTCTCATTACGCAAATCGCTCGTGACACGCAGGCCGGCTTTCTTGGCGAGCGCGACGGTCCCTTTCGCGAAATCGTCGGCGTCCGACGTAATCGTCGCAATCACGGCTTGAACGGGTGCAAGCCATAGCGGCAGATGTCCCGCGTAATGCTCGAGCAGGATGCCGGTGAAACGCTCGAGTGAGCCGCAGATTGCGCGATGCACCATCACCGGTGTTTTCTTCTGGCCGTCGGCGTCGATGTAAAAGGCTCCAAACCGTTCGGGCAGGTTGAAGTCGACCTGGGTAGTGCCGCATTGCCAATCACGGCCGATTGCGTCGCGCAGAACATATTCGAACTTCGGTCCGTAGAACGCGCCTTCACCGGGATTGATTGATGTCTTGATCTGGTTCGACTGTGAAACGATCTGTTTGAGCACCTTACTCATGACGTCTTCGGCGTGGTCCCACGCTGCGTCGGAGCCGACTCGCTTTTCAGGCCGCGTAGATAGCTTGACGACGAGATCGCCTTCGAACCCGAAATCCTTATAGACCGATAGGATCAGGTCATTGATCTTCAGGCACTCGGCGGCGAGTTGCTCCTCGGTGCAAAAGACGTGCGCGTCATCCTGCGTGAAGCCGCGCACACGCAGCAGCCCGTGCATCGCCCCTGACGGTTCATAGCGATGCACGACACCGAACTCGGCCAGGCGGATCGGTAATTCGCGGTAGCTCTTGAGGCCGTGCTTGAAAATCTGCACATGACCCGGACAATTCATTGGCTTGATCGCAAACCAGCGCTTGTCTTCGGCTTCATCGCCGGCCGATTGCGCCGCGAACATGTTTTCGCGGTACCAGCCCCAATGGCCTGACGTCTCCCACAGCGACTTGTCGAGCATCTGCGGCGCATTGACCTCGTCGTAATCGCCGGCGAGGCGGCGGCGCATGTACGCGATGATCGCCTGGAATAGTGTCCAGCCCTTGGCGTGCCAGAACACGACGCCGGGTCCTTCCTCCTGGAAGTGGAAGAGTTCGAGCTCGCGGCCGAGCTTGCGGTGGTCTCGCTTTTCGGCCTCTTCCATTTGATGGAGATAGGCGTCGAGCTCCTCCTGCTTGGCGAAGGCGGTGCCGTAGATGCGGGTGAGCATTGGATTCTTGGCGTCGCCGCGCCAATAAGCGCCGGCGACCTTCATCAGCTTGAAAACGTTGCCGACCTTTCCCGTTGAAGTCATATGCGGGCCGCGGCACAGATCGAACCAGTCGCCTTGCTTATAAATCTTGATCGGCTCGTCGCCAGGGATCGCGTCGACCAATTCGACCTTGAAGTTCTCGCCCTTGTCACGAAATACCTCTTTGGTCTTTTCGCGCGACCACACTTCCTTGGTGAACGGTTTGTCGCGCGCGATGATCTCGCGCATCTTCTTTTCGATCGCGGGGAAGTCTTCCGGTGTGAAGGGCTGGTTGCGGAAGAAATCGTAATAGAAACCGTTCTCGATTACCGGGCCAATCGTCACCTGCGTACCGGGCCAGAGCGTCTGCACTGCCTCGGCGAGAACGTGGGCAGCGTCGTGACGGATCAATTCGAGCGCGCGCGGATCCTCGCGGTTGACGAATTCGATCTTGGCGTCGCGCTCGATCGCGTCTGTCAGGTCGGCGAGCTTGCCATCGAGCGCCATCGCGATAGTGCGTTTTGCCAGCGAAGGCGAAATACCTTTGGCGATGTCGAGACCGTTTGTGCCTGGGGGATATTCGCGGCGTGCGCCGTCGGGAAAGGTCAGCGCGACCATTCTTTGCTCCAGTTGCTCACTCGCTGCCTACGAATGCAGGTAAGCGGAATTAACCGTGCATATATCAGGGAACTTCGCCGGCGCACTAGGGGGTTCCATTGGTGCCGCGCCAGTAGCCATAACGCCACGGCAGATACCAGCGTGTGCGAAAGGCGAGAGCGCGCGGGACGAAATCGAGGCCGGACGTGCCCCACGGCTGACAGCGGGCGATTCGCGCGAGCGTCATCCAGCCCCCCGCCCAAAGTCCAAAGCGCGAAATCGCCTCGTCGCCATACTCAGAACAACTTGGAAGGTGACGACACCGCGGGCCGAGCAGCGCGGCGATCGTGTTACGGTAAATGGCGATCAGGGCACGGCCGAACCGTCGGGGAACTCCGGCCAGAAAAACTTTTATGGTTTGAGGCATCGCAAAGTTCCATCACCGACAAAATGCTTAGTCTTTACGCAGCGAAAATCGTCTTCAGCGACATTTTTGCACTAGACCAAACGGGCTGCATTCTTAAAAGTGTCAGCATGGGTGACTGAACCGAGTCGCGGCAGAGCGTGGCATACCACGCCAAGACCGCGGCGCCGGTGGTCAAGAGAAGGGAATAGATGATCCGCCTCCTCGGCGTCGCGGCTGCGTTATCTGCGAGCGCTCTATGCGCCGCGCCTACTTTTGCTGCCAGCATTGACCGCACGCTACCGATGCGTTTTGAGCTGCGTCAGCAGGGACCCGCCGACGCGTGCGCGGACCATTGCTCGAGCTGGATTGCGGCCAGCGGCGCAATCACGTCTGAAACGCCGCGCGAATTCCTGAAGTTCGCGGAAGGTCGCGATCTCGGGAACGCTACGCTGGTTCTGGATTCTGACGGCGGGTCGGTACTCGGCGCGATTGCACTCGGCCGCGAGGTGCGGCGGCTCAATCTGTCGACGGCTGTGGGGCGGATCGTCGATGTGTCGACCGACGCTCGCGCAACGCTGTCGCCGCGTGCCGATTGCGAGTCGATGTGCACCTTCGTGCTGCTCGCCGGCATTAAGCGGCACGTGCCACCCGAAGCGCGTGTCATGGTGCACCAGATCTGGCTCGGCGATCGCCGCGAAGATCCGACGGCTGCGAGCTATTCTGCGGAAGACCTCGTTCTGGTTCAGCGCGACATCGGCCGGCTTGCACGTTACAGCGCCGACATGGGCGCGCCGAGCGAGCTGATCGAACTCGCATTGCGCATTCCGCCGTGGGAGCCGATGCATGCGCTCACGCGCGACGAACTCGTGCGCATGAAGCTCGACACTGACGAGCAGCCGATCGCGGCGCTGCCGCCGGTCGCAACGACTGCGACCTCAACGTCGGCAACGAGCATGCCGCCGCCCGCTGCGACACCGGTCGCCACAAGCGGTACGCGCGCCGAACAAATCTCGGATCGTCGGTGGCAGATGGTCGACCGCTCCGG
Source organism: Pseudolabrys sp. (assembly GCA_019246455.1). Classification (GTDB taxonomy): domain Bacteria; phylum Pseudomonadota; class Alphaproteobacteria; order Rhizobiales; family Xanthobacteraceae; genus Pseudolabrys. The sequence continues at coordinate 5,324 of JAFAQJ010000247.1, read as the reverse complement.
CAGCAATGTCCTGGCACGCCGTCATCCGCTGACGGTCGAAGGCGACGAGATCGGCCGCTTCGACTTGATCGTGACCTGCGCCGGTCCGGACGGTTACGGCGTGAGCTATATCGAGAGGCGGCACGAAGGCGAAGCGCGTCGCGCGGCGCAGCCGGTTTCAGCCGTGACGCTGCGCGCCGGCGGGGTAACGGCGTCGTTGAAGGTCGTCTCTTCGCAGCGGAGTCTGGATGCCGGCGTTCTCGACACGTTGGCCAATGGCACGGTGCCGGCTGCGCTAATCAAGACTTTTACGGCGTCTGGGCCGCACTCGCTGATGGTGTTCACGACGGGCGGCGATCTCAAGACCGCCATTCGTCTGGGCAATACCGGCGCGAGCCAGAGCCTGCCGGCAATTTCAGGCAGCTGCCAGAATTCGGTCAATCGCGCCGAGTCGCAGGCGCCGAAAACCGGCAACCTCGCCGCCAACTAACCTGCAATCTACGAAGCGGTGTTCTGTCCGGCGTCGATTTTGTCGAGCGCCGACACGACCGCGTCGAACGTCAGCATGGTCGAAGCGTGCCTCGCCTTGTAGTCGCGCACCGGCTCGAGCACGGCGATGTCGGCCCATTTGCCGGTCGGCGGCGGGCCGTTCTCCTTGAGCATCTTGCGCACAGTTTCGCGCAGCGCTCGGAGCTCATCCGGTTTCGAGCCGACGATGTAGCGCGCCATGATCGAGGACGAGGCTTGCCCCAGTGCACATGCTTTCACGTCATGGGCGAATTCCCCGACGACCGGGCCGACCATTTTGAGGTCGACGGTCACAGTCGAGCCGCAGAGCTTGGAATGAGCGGTGGCGCTGGCGTCGGGCTTCTCGAGGCGGCCGAGGCGCGGAATATTACCGGCCAATTCCAGGATGCGGCTGTTGTAAACGTCGTTAAGCATTGCGATTTTGGCGTTTCCCGAGGCTGATTGCGCCCCTGCAACAATGGATTATATAGGGGTGGCGCCTGCCAAGCGGAAAGGGTTTCCGTGCGCATGGCTCGTTGGGAATGCGCCGGCTCCAATACTCCGACGCGGCCCCCGGTGACACTCCCGGCCTCGATTGAAGGCCGGTCGAACGGAGAGACCTCGTCATGGACGCCAAAATCACCAAACCAGCCGTCGTGACTCGCTGGCCCAAGCAGGGCCTGTCCGATCATGTGCGCGCCGCGCCGCAGCCTGTCGGTCCGCGGCCGAGCCGCGAGCAGGCCGAAGAGGCCGTGCGCACGCTGCTATCTTATGCCGGTGACGACCCGCAGCGCGAAGGCCTGCACGAGACGCCGAAGCGCGTCGTTGATGCCTACGAGGAGATGTTCCAGGGCTATCGCGAATGCCCGCTCGACGTGCTGGACAAGACCTTCGGTGAGATCGGCGGCTACAATGATTTCGTCCTGGTCAAGGGTATCAATTTCAACTCACATTGCGAGCACCACATCATGCCGTTCTTCGGCAAGGCGCATGTCGCCTACAAGCCGGTCGAGCGAGTGGTGGGCTTGTCGAAGCTCGCGCGGTTGGTCGACGTCTATGCCAAGCGGCTACAGACGCAAGAGCATATGACCTCGCAGATCGCCACCGCTCTTGAAGAAATCCTCAAGCCGCATGGTGTGGCCGTGATGCTCGAGGCCGAGCATCTATGCATGTCGATCCGCGGCGTGCAGAAGCCCGGTTCGCTGACGGTAACGACGCATTTCTCCGGCCTGTTCGAGAACAATCCTCAGGAACAGGTTCGTTTCATGACCATGGTGCGCGGGGGTCAGGTCTGATCCTCGCAATGACTGCGAGGTTTATTCGTGGCTGACTCTCGATCTTTTGCGCCGGGCTCCACCAAGGAGCTCGAAGAGGGCAACGGCTTCACCCCGAAATTCGACGCAGACGGCCTCGTCACGGCGGTCGTGACCGACGCCGCGTCCGGCGAACTTCTTATGGTCGCGCACATGAACGCGGAAGCGCTGCGCAAAACCATCGATAGCGGCGAGGCGTGGTATTTCAGCCGCTCCCGGCAAAAGCTCTGGAAGAAGGGCGAAACTTCCGGACACGGTCAGCGCGTCGTTGAGATGCGGGTGGATTGCGACCAGGATTCTGTCTGGCTCAAAGTGGAACAGCAGGGCGCGGGTGCTTGCCACACCGGGCGGCGTTCGTGTTTCTACCGCGCCGTGCCGCTTGGAAAGCCTGGCGCGATGTCGCTCGAATTCCGCGGCGACAAAAGCTTCGATCCGGCGCAGGTCTACAAGAAATAGCTACGCCTTCAGGCTGGCGAGCAGGGCGTTCGCCCGTACCAGATGTGGCCGGTCGTACATCTTGCCGTCGATGCCGACCGCGCCGGCACGGGGATTGGCGGCGAATGCGGCGATCACGGCCTTGGCTTTGGCGATCTCGTCGGCCTTCGGGGTGAAGACGTCATTGATCGCCGCAACCTGCGCCGGATGAATCGCGAGCTTGCCGACGAAGCCGTCGCGCCGCGCTTCTTCGCATTCGCGTTGCAGCCCTACGTCATTCTTGTAGTCGACGTACACGGTGTCGAGCGCGGAAACTTGCGCCGCGGCGGCGCCGGCCAGGCATAGCGCGCGCGCGACGCGGTACGGGTCGAGCCATTGGCCATTGGTACCGCGGTTTGCCGACGCGCCAAGCTCGGCGGATAGATCTTCCGCGCCCCAGGTCAGCCCCTTTAACCGCTGGCTTGAACCGCCGTAGCTGCCGGCCAGAAAGATTGCCTTCGCGGTTTCGGTGGCGAGCGCGTAAATGTCGATCGACCCAGCGGGCAAATCGCTGACCGCCTCGCGCGCCGAAAGTTTGGCGTCGAGATGGGTCACCGAGGCGCCGCCTTCGGCTTTGGGTAGCAGGATCGCGTCCGGCCGGCCGGACACAACTGCGTCGAGGTCGGCGTCGGCAAGGCCGGTGTCCAAGCCGTTGATGCGCACGAGAAGACGCGGACGGTTCTTGGCGGTGTGTGCCTCTTTTAGAAATTCGAGAGCTGGAGCGCGAACCTCTGCCTTGCGCTCCGGCGAAATGGAATCCTCGAGATCGACAATGACCGCGTCGGCGCCGCTGGCCATCGCCTTATCGAGTTTCTTGCCCCCGTCTGCGGGGACGAACAGCAAAGAGCGCATCGGGCTTACTTCGGCCGCTTGAGCATGAAGGCCTGACGGTGGCACTCGGCCACCAATTTGCCGTCCTGCTTGAAGGCCTTGTGGTGGAATTCGACGATGCCGGCGTTCGGCCGCGACTTCGATTCGCGTTTCGACACCACGGTTGTGGTGCAATGAACCGTGTCACCCTCGAACAGCGGATTGGGGAATTTAACGTCGGTCATGCCGAGATTGGCAATCGTGGTGCCGACCGTCATGTCGGAGACCTGGATACCGATCATCAGACCGAGCGTGAACAGCGAATTCATCAAGGGTTGGCCCCAGTCAGTCTCTTTCTCGCAGAACTCGCGGTCGATATGCAGCGGCTGCGGATTGAGCGTCATGTTGGAAAACAACATGTTGTCCATCTGCGTGACGGTGCGAGTGTAGCGATGCTCGTAGGTCTTGCCGGCCTCGAAAGCCTCGAAAAACATGCCGCCGCGCTTGTGGCGAAGCTCAGTGTCCTGCATCGCTAGGGTCTCCGACGTTAGGGTTCCGTTTACCATAATTGCCCATGCTGGATAGGGCTCTTCAACCGCGTGACGCGTAGCCCAGGCACAGGCGCTTCATGCAGGTTACGCCAAATAGCGCGGCACCACACGTCACGGGTGCGATCCGGCAGGCCGCGCAGACCACCGGCACGAGTTTCGATTATCTGCTGGCGACAGCGCAGATCGAATCGAATCTCAATCCCGGCGCGCAGGCCTCGACCTCGTCGGCACAGGGTCTCTATCAATTCATCGACCAGACCTGGCTCGGCACGATGAAGCGGTCGGGACCAGCTTTCGGCCTCGCCCGCTACGCGAATGCGATCACACAAAACGCAGACGGACGTTTCGAAGTGCCCGATCCGTCGATGCGCGACGCGATTATGCGGCTGCGCACCAATCCAGCGGTCAGCGCGATGATGGCCGGCGCCTATGCCAGTAACAACGCGGCGCAGCTGACCGACGGTCTTGGCCGCGTGCCGAGCGAGGGCGAGCTCTACATCGCGCACTTCCTCGGATCGGATGGTGCCGCGCGACTTATCGGGGCCGCGCTATCGGCGCCGAATGCGAACGCCGCCGATATTTTTCCACAGGCGGCCGGTGCCAACCGCTCGATCTTCTACGACAAATCCGGACGGGCGCGGGGTGCGCTCGACGTCTACCGAGTGCTTACGGGCCGCTACGAGGTCGCGCGCGCGGGAATGTCAGCGGCCGGCGCCGCCGTGCCGCCCATTCCGACAACCAGAGCGACGGCAACGCCGGCAGTCGCCACAGCTTCGCTGCGCGGCTCACTGCCGGCGGACACGCGGACCGCACCGTCCGTAAGGCCAATCGCGGTAGCCGCAGCCGTGGTGCCCGACACCGCCGGCTTGACCCGTGCTTACGCCGATGCCCGCACCGAGCGGTCGCGCAGCGCCGACACGAGGCCGCTATTTCAATCAATGTTCACGACGCCGCCCAAACAGGGCGTGTCGCCGATCGTCAGCAGCGTGTGGATGCCGGCAAAGGCCGGGGCGGACAATGCGGTCCAGGCGCTCGATCTTTTCACGGACATCAAGCCGAATGCGCGCAAGTTGGGCGGCAAGGTCTAAAGCGTTTCGGCATCGTTAACAAAATCTCAAAAGGGATGGTGAACGCTTTGTTAAGCCTCGCGCGTTAGTCTGCGCGATGCCGCATATTGCGGCGTGTCGTAAGCGTCGGTTGTTGTGATGATTGTCCGTCAGTTCCTGCAGTGGCTTCGTAACGCTCCGCCCGGCGAAAGGGCGGATGCCACCTCGGCGCTGGCCCGCGCCTATCTCCATTCCGATCTCTCGTTGGATGACCGCGCCGCCGCCGAAGGCGCGATGATCATGTTGCTCGACGACCCGTCGCCGCTGGTGCGGCGCGCACTGGCCGAGGTCTTTGCCGCCAGTCAGAGCGCACCGCCGGTGATCGTCCACGCGCTGGCGGCCGACCAGCCCGACATTGCCGTGCCGATCCTCGAACGTTCGCCGCTGTTGCTCGAACCGGATCTCGTCGATCTCGTCGCCACCGGGCAACGCGAGGCGCAAACCGCCATCGCGTCGCGGCTTTTGCTGTCGCGCCCGGTCTCGGCCGCGATCGCGGAAGTCGGCTGCGCGCAAGCCTGCCTGGCCTTGCTGGAAAATCCGAACGCCGAGGTGACAGCCGTGTCGCTCGAGCGCGTCATCGAACG
>JAFAQJ010000233.1 GCA_019246455.1 Pseudolabrys sp. | reverse complement strand
GTGCGCTATCAGAGCGAGAACGAAAGCGACGGTCGGGTGCCGCGCCGTGCATTTTCCAGCGTGTTCGCGCTGGACGACGAGTAATGGCGCCGCAGACGTCGGCCACGTCCCGCGCCTGATCTCTGCGATTTAATTTCTTGCCTAAGTCCCGCTGGTCAGGCCATTGACTGGTCCTGCAACGAGCGGGGCGGGGCATGTTGTCGGCTTATATCCCTCACGGGACGGTGCTTGAACGTCGTCCGGTTGATCCCGGCGCGCTGCCGCCGGCTGCCTCAGTGTGGATCGATATGGTCACACCGACCCAGCAGGAAGACCGGCTGGTCGAACAGCTCTGCGGTATCGCCATTCCGACCCGTGAAGAAATGCAGGAGATCGAAGTTTCGAGCCGGCTCTACGTCGAGAATGGCGCGCGCTACATGACAGCGACCATGATGTGTCAATCCGACACCATGACGCCGAAAACGACCGCGGTCACCTTCATCCTCGCCAGTCATCGTCTCATTACCGTGCGTTACGACGATCCCAGGCCGTTCGCGATCGTCGAACACAAGCTGGGCCGGGTATGTTCGGCCAAAGTGAGCGGCGAGAGCGTGCTGGTCGATCTGCTCGACGCCGTTGTGGATCGTTGTGCGGATTTGCTCGAGCGCACCGGCTTTGAGGTCGATGCAGTCTCGCATTCGATTTTCGAGCCTGAGGCAGAGGCGGGGCCGGTATCCTACAAGGACGTACTGAAATCGCTGGGCCGCAAAGGTGACTTGACCTCCAAGATTCGCGAAAGCCTTGTTTCGATGAATCGCCTGCTGCTGTTTTTGTCGGCCGAAGCCGAAGGCATGCGCTGGAACAAGGACGTGCGCAACCATCTGCAGTCGATGCGGCGCGATGCGGCCTCGCTGTCCGACCATGCGACTTATCTGGCCACTAAAATCACGTTCCTGCTCGATGCGATGCTTGGCGTGGTCAACATCGACCAGAACGCGATCATCAAGATTTTCTCGATCGCCGCGGTGATCTTCATGCCGCCGACTCTGGTGGCGTCGATCTACGGCATGAACTTCAAAACCGGCATGGTCGAGCTGGACTGGGAATACGGGTATTTCTGGGCGCTAGCCTTGATGGTGCTGGCGGCAGTAATCCCGCTGCTGATTTTCAAATGGAAGAAGTGGCTCTAGGGGGCCGGAACGGGGCGGAATGTCGAAACAGTCGCAGCGCGAAGAAGCCGAGCGCCTCATCCGTGAGGCGATGGAGAAAAAGTCCGTTACCGTCAAGAAAGGCGACACCCGTATCGAGGCGACCTGCGGCAAATGTGGCGCCAAGAACAAGGTGACGTTTGCGCCGGGTTCTTTGCGCGCGACGTACGAATGTAAAGAGTGCGGGCACAAACAGACGACGTTGTAACGCCGTCGAGTCATCGTCTTGAAATGACTCCGCAAATCGGTAACGAGGCGCTTTACGGGCGACTTTGGGTCTCGTTTTTTGGAGCCGTAGCCCGTCAGACGTGCTGGCCGCCGTCAATCGCGATTTCGGCGCCGTTCACATACGACGACGCCTCCGTGCACAACACGTAGATGATCTTGGCAACTTCGTCGGGGGCGCCAAGACGCCGCATCGGAATTTGCTGCTCGACGATCTTGTCGGTGCCCGGCGACAGAATCGCGGTGTCAATTTCGCCCGGAGCGATGGCGTTGACACGAATGCCGAGCTGGCCGAAATCGTGCGCCATCTCGCGCGTCAGCGAGGCCAGCGCAGCCTTCGAGGTCGCGTAAGCGGCGCCGGCGAAGGGGTGGACGCGCGAGCCGGCAATCGACGTGACGTTCACCACCGAGCCCTTGGCGTTTTTTAGTTCCTCGATCAGGCCGCGCGCCAGCATGATCGGCGCGAAGAAATTGACCTGGAAGACGTGCTCCCAGGTGTCGCGGCTGGTATCGAGGGAGCCGAGCCTTCCGCCGCCGTCGCTCTTGGGTGAGATCGCCGCGTTGTTGACCAAAGCATCGAGTGTCTTGTTCGGCAATCGCTGTTTGATTTCGGCAATCGCGGCATTGGTGTTCGCGGGGTTCGCGAGATCGACCTGGATATGATCTTCCGGTCCCATTTCCCAGGGACAGTTCTCGGGGAATGCATGGCGCGAGCAGGTGATGACGCGCCAGCCCGCCGCCGAAAACCGCTTGACGGTGGCGTGACCGATGCCGCGGCTGGCTCCGGTCAGGAGCAGCGTACGGCGGACATTGCTGGCGGAAAGCGGCATTGTGCTCTTTGGAACGTATCTGATCGATGTGGATGACGACGTTCCACACTAGCTCACGGATACATCCGCGTCTTGACCCACGCGCCACCGAATTTGGCGCGCTCGAATTCGATGCGGTCGTGCAGGCGAAACGGCCGGTCGTGCCAGAATTCGATCTTCATCGGGACAACGCGATAGCCGATCCAATGCGGTGGGCGCGGCACATCGCTCTCGGCGTATTTATCGGTGTAGCCGGCGACCGCTTTCTCGAACAGCGCGCGGCTTTCGAGCGGCCGCGACTGCTGGCTGGCCCAAGCGCCGATCTGCGCGCCTTTCGGGCGCGTCGCGAAATAGGCGTCAGCCTCTTGCGGCGTGACGCGCTCGACGGTGCCGCGAATGCGAATCTGCCGATTGAGCGATTTCCAGTAAAAGACGAGCGCCGCGGCCTTGCCGGCATCCAGCTCTCGCCCTTTTTGACTCTCCATATTCGTGTAGAACACGAAGCCCTTCTCGTCGCGGCCCTTGAGCAGCACGACGCGGGCGTTCGGTGTTCCATCGTCGCCGATTGTGGCCAGCGTCATGGCGGTTGGATCGCGCGGTTCCGCGTCGATCGCATCCTTTATCCAGTGCTCGAAAAGCTCGAAAGGCTCGTCGGCTTCTGTGAAATCACCACTCGTTAACCAAGTCGGGTGTTCAATGCGCTTTGTATCGGACATCTGCGAAACGCCAAGACGGGGACGGGGCGGTTCCATGAATCAGGATCTGCGGAACCTATATAGGGGAACCGAAGTCGTTCGCCTATGGCGTGCCGGAGCGATGGCGGTGCCGCTTGTCCTGGGCTTGGCCTGCGGCGGTTGCAGTCTGTCACTCGACACCCTCGACGCGCTCGGCGGCAAGGCCGACAAGCCCGATCGCGGCGAGGTCACCGGCTCGGTTGGCAATGCCAAGGCGCAGGCTGTCGCGATGCCGCCGGAGCGTGACCTTGTGTTTACTCGCGCTGCCATCCACGAAGCGCTCAGCCGTGATGCCAAGGACGTCAGCCTGCCCTGGGAAAATCCCGAAAGCGGCGCGCGTGGTACCGTTACGCCGATCGCCAATGCCTACAATCAAGACGGCTCCACCTGCCGCGATTTCCTGGCGAGCTACATCAACGGCCATTCGGAATCCTGGATGCGTGGCGAAGCCTGTCGGGCCGGGCAGGGCAAGTGGGAGGTCCGTTCGATCAAGCCGTGGACGCGGTCTTGATCTAGGCCGGCGCAACAGCTTCGTTGCAACGGAACTCGTTCGTCCCCACATTATGACCACAGAGTCGCCTTTGCCTGGCGGCTGGGGAAATACCGGAGACTTTGAGGATGCGTGACCCCTATCAGGTTCTGGGGGTATCGAAGGGTGCGAGCGAGAGCGACATCAAGAGCGCTTTCCGGCGTTTGGCCAAGAAACTGCACCCCGACGCCAACAAGTCCGATCCGAAAGCGGCGTCGCGTTTCGCCGAGCTCAATGCTGCTTACGAAATCCTCGGGGATGAAGAAAAGCGAAAGGCCTTCGACCGCGGCGAGATCGACGCGGAGGGCAAGCCGCGCTTCCAGGGTTTCGCCGGAGCGCATCCAGGCGCCAGCGGCTTCGGTCAGCAGGGCGGCTTTGAAAGCTTCAGCTGGGGACCGGACGGCTTTCAGCGTTCAGGTGGCGGCGGTCCACGCGGCGGCGGTTTCGGCGGGACTGGATTTGAGGATTTGCTCCGCGGCATGTTCGGCGGCCGCGCGGCGCCGCGCGGCGGCTTCGGCACCCAGTTCGAGCCGGAGGATTTCGCTCAACCGGCGGCGGGTCGCGACCTGCACGCTGAGCTCACTGTCACGCTCGAAGAGGCGGTGAAGGGAGACAAAGCGCGCGTCCATCTGCCGACCGGCAAAGACGTCGAGGTCAAGATTCCAGCCGGGCTCACCAGCGGGCAGACGATCCGCCTCAAGGGCCAAGGTTGGCCGTCAGGCGGAGGTGGCGAGGCGGGCGACGCGCTGATCACGGTGCAAGTCGCGCCGCATAAAGTCTTCACGGTGGATGGTTCCGATTTGCGGCTTGAACTGCCGGTGACGCTCTATGAGGCGGTGCTCGGCGGGAAGGTGCGCGTGCCGACGCTGGACGGCGCGGTCGAGCTAGCGATCCCGGCCGACACCAATGCCGGACGCACCTTCCGTCTCAAGGGCAAGGGCCTGCGTGGAAAAAGCGGCGCTGGCGATCTGCTCGCCACGGTGCGCATCGTACTGCCGGAGGGCAGCGACACCGAGCTGAAAGAGCTCATGCGCCAATGGCGTGAGAGCAAGCCTTACGACCCGCGCAAGGATCTGGACTGATCCTCAAGACTTGAATTCAAGACTTGCGTTGGCCTGCCTTTTCCACTTGCGCGTAGATCTCCTGCGTCACCTTCTCGAGCCGATCACGATTGGCCGGGCCGCTGACGACATAGGCGATGTCTTTGTCGACGAAGTAGAACGCCGCGGTGCCTTCGGCGCCCTTATAGTGCAGCGCCGAATCCGGCTCGCCGGCCTTGGCGCAGTAGATCGTGAAGCGTTCGCCCGAGGCCGTCTCGTACATGTAGAAGGCGGCGGCGCCGGTCGCACCCGGCAGCAGCCGGCCACCGACCAGCTTCAGGCCGATATCCTGCAATTCTGGAATCTTGAGATCGGCGCCCAGGCGCTTCGATAGCCATTGCGTCATGTGCGCGCGTTCGTCGCCGGGCACCTCGACCGGATGCCGGACTTCGACGACGTAGAGTTTGTAGGCGTCGAGCGCGTCGCTGGTGAGGAGTTCGAGCCCGTTCGGGTTCGCGGCGGACGCGCCACGCGCCACCCAGCCTGACACGCTGCCGACCATGAAGGCTGCGACCGCCGCAGCTGCTGCGATGGCGGTCCAGGAGCGGCCGCGCCGGCTCAATGTCTCGATCTTAAAGCGCGGCGGCACCGGCTCGCTGGCGACCGCGCCATACCGGGCACGGATCGCTTCGGCCTGCGCACGCCAGCCGGCGACCTGCGCCGCCGCTTCCGGATTCGCGGCGAGCCACTCGAGCACCGCCCCCTGCCGGTCCGCCGGCAATTCTCCGTCGACGTAAGCGTGCAGCTCGTCGTCGGTGATGGGTGTGTTGAGATCAGTCATAGCTTCACCTTGGTTATTTCACGCGGCGTAACGCCGGGCGCTCGCCGTCGAGAAAGGATTTGATCTGGACGCGTGCACGCGCAAGACGCGACATCACGGTGCCGATCGGAACGCCTTGAATTTCCGCTACCTCGCGATAGGAGAGCCCTTCGAGCACGACAAGGAGCAGCGCCGAGCGCTGGTCTTCGACCAATGTGGCGAGCGCGCGCTCAATATCGCGGCCGCCGGCTTCCGGTCCGGCGAGGTCGGGCGCGTCATTGTCCTCGATCGGCGACAGCACCGGACGGCGCGCCAGCGATCGCAGCCGGTTTCGGTTGAGGTTGGTCAAAATCGTGTAGAGCCAGCTTCGAATATCGCCGCCGTGAAACAGATGCTCGGAACGCAGCGCCCGCACCAGGGTGTCCTGGACCAAGTCGTCAGCCACGTCGCCATTACGGGTCAGCGCCCGCGCATAACGGCGCAAAGCCGGGATGGTCGCCTCGACATCTTTCCGGAAGCCTGCAACGGCCATGTCCGATCGGTCCTTGCACCGTGAAACAGCGCGTCACGCCGCGATCAGCCATGTTCGCGCGCCTTCGTCAAAGCAAACACCAAAGCCGCATGCCTATTCCCGAAAACCCCGCGTTTTCAGCGGTCCACAAGCGCGCCGCGCCATGCGTTTGCTGGCTTGCGGACCCTATGCCATAGGGAAATCAGTATCTGACGGGGAAGAAAGTTAATGCCGGAAGCCTCAGGCCTGTTGCACGGCAAGCGCGGGTTGATCGTCGGAGTTGCCAACAACCGCTCGATTGCGTGGGGCATCGCTAAGGCATGCCGCCAACATGGCGCCGAACTGGCCCTGACCTATCAAGGCGACGCGATCAAGCGGCGGGTCGAGCCGCTGGCCAAGGAAATCGGCGCGATGGTCGCCGGCCATCTCGACGTCACCGAGCCGGCTACAATCGACGCTGCGTTCGAGGCTGTGCGCAAGGCTTGGGGCTCGATCGATTTCCTCGTTCACGCCGTCGCATTTGCCGGCAAAGAGCAACTCAACGGCCGCTTCGTCGAAACAACCGAAGACAATTTCACCAAGACCATGCAGGTGAGCGTCTATTCGCTCACGGCGCTGGTGCAGCGCGCCGAAAAGATGATGCCAAACGGCGGCGCGATCCTGACGCTGAGCTATTACGGCGCGGAGAAATGGATTCCGCATTACAACGTGATGGGCATCGCCAAAGCGGCGCTTGAAGCGTCGGTGCGCTATCTCGCAGCCGATCTCGGCGTGAAGAACATCCGCGTCAATGCGATCTCGGCTGGGCCGATCAAGACGCTCGCGGCATCCGGCATTGGCGATTTTCGCTACATGCTGAAATGGAACGACTTTAACGCTCCGCTACGCCGCAGCGTCACGATCGAGGAAGTCGGTGCGACGGCCGTCTACATGCTGAGCGACATGTCACGCGGAGTGACCGGCGAAATCCAGCACGTCGATGCTGGCTACAACATCATCGGCATGAAGCATCCGGACGCGCCCGATATCGGGCTCGATCGCGACGGCGACTGAGCGCCGGCTATCGGACGATGCCGACGATTTATTACATCCGGCACGGTGAAACCGACTGGAACGTCGAAGGCCGGCTGCAGGGCCGCCACGACGTTCCGCTTAACGCCAAAGGCCGGGGTCAAGCAATCCACTGCGGCGGGGTGCTGCGCGATCTGTTCGCTCGCGAGGGGGTCATCCGTACCGACCTCGACTACGTCACCAGCCCGCTCGGCCGTGCCGCCGAAACGATGCGGTTGGTGCGGGCTGGACTCGATTTGCCGGGTGAGGGTGCGCGCGTGGACCCGCAGCTCTCGGAGATTTCGTTCGGCGACTGGGAAGGATTTACCATCGCGCAATTGCGTTCGCGCGATCCGCAGCGCGTAGCGATGCGCGAGCACGACAAATGGCGGTTCGTTGCGCCGGGCGGCGAGAGTTACGAGGCGGTCGCGGCGCGTATGGGGGCTTGGTACCGCACTCTGACAAAGGACGCGGTAGTGACGGCGCATGGCGGCACAGCCCGTGGGCTGATGGCCCATCTCGGTCTGGCCCACCCAGCAGCAGCGCCGCTGATCGATATCGCGCAGGGCGTCGTTTACGTGTTCGCGGCCGGCACGCTGACGCGATACGCGTAGCGGGCGACTCGGTCGAGATAGGCCATCAGCCGGTTTTCGAAAGTGTGCCACGTCGCGTA
>JAFAQJ010000229.1 GCA_019246455.1 Pseudolabrys sp. | reverse complement strand
GCCTTCGGCGTCAAACGCCCCGACATCGCCGGTGTGCAGCCAGCCGCCACGCAGCGCCGCAGCGCTCGCATCCTTGTTCTGCCAGTAGCCGGCCATCAGCACATCACCACGCACCAGAATTTCCCCCGTCTCGCCGGCGTCCAGGTGGCGATCCTGCTCGTCGGCAATTGCAACCTCGACGCAGGCATAAGGCCGGCCCGCCGATGTCAACCGCTCGCGCCAGCGCGGATGCTCGCGGTCGGCGACCTCGCGTTTTGGCAGCATTGTGATGGTCATCGGGCTTTCGCCTTGGCCATAAATCTGCGCGAGGCGCGGCCCGAACCGATCGAGCGCCTTGAGCGCATCCTCGACGTACATCGGCGCGCCGCCCCACACGATGGTGCGGATGTTGGAGGGGTCACAATTGGCTCCACTCGCCGTCAAACGATTGACCATCGTCGGCGCGGCGAACATCGAAGCATCCGACCAGCACCGGAACAGGGAAAAGACTTCATCCGGCTCGAAGCCACCGGACTCAGGAACGACATTGGTCCCCCCGAGCGCGACATGCGCCATGATGTAAAGCCCCGAACCGTGGCTCATCGGCGCGGCGTGCAGGATCGCGTTACCCGGCTCGATGCGGTCGACTTCGAGCGCGTAGGCGAAGCTCGCTTGCATCAGCGAACGATGCGTCAGCATCGCACCTTTCGGCTTGCCGGTCGTGCCCGACGTGTAGAACAGCCACGCCAGGTCGCCGCTGTCGCGCGGCACCATTGGCATCGCGTCAGCGCTCACCAGCGCCTCGTAGCCGGGGCCATCGATGCGTACGAGATGCTCGAGCGACTTCGGCGCGTGCGGCGCGATGACCGCGTCCAACCCCTCCGAGACAAAGCACACCCGCGCAGCGGAATGCTCGAGGATATAACCAAGCTCCGCGCCATGCAGCTTGGCATTGGCCGGCACCGCGGCGAGACCGGCGTGCCAGATTGCGAACAGTAACTCGACATATTCGACGCCATTCCTGGCGACGATCGCGACCCGCTCGCCGGGTTTCAGGCCAAACTGCGCGCGCAAGGCGCCTGATAACCGCGCCACGCGCGCCGCCAATGTCGCATAGTTGTGGATGACGGCATTGCCGCGACCGACGGCCGGGCGGCTGGCGTGGCTGGCGCCGCTGCGTTCAAGCCACGCGGCGATATTCATATCGGCTAGACGACCGCGTTGAGCCAGCCGAAACGGATCGGATAACCCTCGCCGGCCAGCATCTGCATCGATTCGTAAAGCGGCAAGCCGACGACATTCGTATAAGAGCCAACGAGCTTGACGATAAAGGTGCCGGCGATGCCTTGCGCGGCATAGCCGCCGGCTTTACCGCGCCATTCACCGGAAGCGAGATAGGCCTCGATGTCTTCCTCGCTCAGTCGCTTGAAGCGCACTTTAGTTTCAACCAGCCGCTGTCGGAATGCCTCGCGCGGCGTGACGATGCAGACCGACGTATGAACGCGATGGTTGCGGCCTGACAGCAGTCGCAGGCATTGCGACGCTTCGTCGAGCAGCTCGGCCTTGGGCAGAATGCGGCGGCCAACCGCTACGACAGTGTCGGCGGCGAGAATGAACGAGCCGCGCAATTCGTCGTCGAGCTTGACGGATTCAAGCGCTGCAAAGGCCTTGGCGTGCGCCAGCCGGTTCGCATAGGCGCGCGGCAGTTCGCCACGACGCGGTGTCTCATCGATATCCGCGGGCTTTAGCGCGTCCGGCTCGATGCCCGCCTGATTGATCAGGCCGAGGCGACGCGGCGAGCCTGAAGCGAGGACGAATTTGGGGCGACCGATCATGCGAATGTGTCTTTGTGCGCGCGGAAACTAGCGGATGGGTCGACCTACCACAACCGCGCCCTATTCATTGCCACCAGCGGCTGGGCCAAACCGCTCCCGGATCTTCGCCATCAACTGATCGCGCACCGCACGGTACGCATCGAGCCGCTGCTCGCGGCTGCCTTCAGCCGCCGTCGGGTCCTCGGTCGGCCAATATTCGACATCCGCCGCAACGGTGCGGGTCAGCTCCATCGCCTTGTGCTGGGCCGGCGGCGACAACGTCACGATCAGATCGAAATTGAGCCCCTCGAGGTCTTCCAACTCCTCGAAGGTGATCGGCTTGTGGCGTGACACGTCGATGCCGATCTCGTCCATCACCGCGACCACGAACGGATCGAGCTCGCCCTTCTGAACGCCGGCCGAACCGACATAGAGCGACTTGCCATACATCTGGCGCAGCATCGCCGCAGCCATCGGCGAGCGCACCGCGTTCATGCCACAGGCGAACAATACGGCTTGCGGTCGCGCAGCCACTTGGAATCAGCCCTTCCAGTGCAGCACGCAGATCAGAGTGAACAGACGCCGCGCGGTGTCGTGGTCGACCTCGACTTTGCCGGCGAGACGTTCCATCAGAATGCGCGAGCCTTCGTTGTGGATGCCACGCCGCCCCATATCGATCGCCTCAATCTTGTCGGGCGTCGCGGTGCGGATCGCGTGATAGTAGCTGTCGCAGATCATCCAGTAGTCCTTGACGATGCGGCGCAGCGGGGTCAGCGACAAAAGATGCGCGACGACCGGCTTGCCACCTTCGGTGCGGATGTCGAAGACGAGCCGCGCGCCGTCGATGCTTAGATGCAGCGCGTAAGGGCCGGCGCTGTGTCCGGCAGGCACGAAATAATTCTGTTCAAGCAGATCGTAGATCGCGACCTTGCGCTCATGCTCGATGTCCGGATTGGTCGATCCGATCGAAGCCTCATCGAGCTCGACCGCGACGAGCCGCTGCTTGGGTGATCCTGACTTCTCGGGACTCATTTGAGATTGAGCCGGATCGCCACCGAGCGCGCATGCGCATCGAGCCCTTCGGCTTCGCCCAACGCGATCGCCGCCGGCCCCAGAGCGCGCAACTGCTCCGGCCCGCATTTGAGGATCGCGGTACGCTTCATGAAGTCGAGCACGCCAAGGCCCGATGAGAAGCGCGCCGAGCGCGCGGTCGGCAACACGTGGTTCGAGCCGCCGACATAATCCCCGATCGCCTCGGGCGTGTGGGCGCCGATGAAAATCGCGCCCGCGTTCTGTATCTTCTTAGCCAGCGCATCGGCATCGGCACACACGATCTCCAGGTGCTCGGGCGCCAGCGCATTGGTCAACGTGGCGGCATCGTCAAGCTTTGCCACCGTAATGATAGCGCCAAAATCACGCCAAGACGCGCCGGCGATGGCCGCGCGCGGCAATGTCTTGAGCTGACCCTCGACCGCTTTTTCGACCGCAGCGGCAAGCGTCGCGTCGTCGGTGATCATGATTGACTGCGCGCTAGTGTCATGCTCCGCCTGCGCCAGCAGATCGGCGGCGATCCAGTCCGGATTGCCGGTCTTGTCCGCGACGACGAGCACTTCGGAGGGGCCGGCGATCATGTCGATGCCGACCCGACCGAACACCAGACGCTTGGCCATGGCGACATAGGCGTTGCCGGGACCGACGACCTTCGACACCGGCTTGATCGTCTGCGTGCCGAACGCAAGCGCTGCGACGGCCTGCGCGCCGCCGACCCGATAAATCTCATCGACGCCCGCGAGCTTCGCGGCCGCAAGCACTAGCGGATTGAGCTTGCCGTCCGGTGCCGGCACGACCATCACGAGGCGCGACACGCCGGCAACCTTAGCCGGGACGGCGTTCATCAGCACTGAAGACGGATAGGCTGCCGTGCCGCCGGGCACATAAAGCCCGGCCGCCTCGATCGTGGTCCAGCGCGAGCCGAGCTCGACACCGAGCGGATCGATGAAGATGTCGTCCTTCGGCTTCTGGCGGAGGTGGTAGGCCTCGATGCGGTCTCGGGCGAGCTTGAGCGCGTCGAGCGGCTTGGCGTCGCATTGCTTCGCCGCCGCGTCGAGCTCCGCGGCGGAGATGCGCAGGCCCGCTTTGTTCAGATCGACGCGGTCGAATTTCTGCGTAAGCTCGATCAGCGCCGCGTCACCCCGCGCGGCGACATCGGCAATGATGCCACGCACCGCCTGCTCGACGTCCTGCGCGCTCTCGCGCTTAACATCGAGGAAGGCGCGAAAACGCGCGGCGAAGTCGGCGGACGTGGCGTCTAAACGAAGTGGCATGACACTCCTCACAATCAACGCAGCCGTTGACTGCAAACAGGTCAATGCGAGATGGGGCCTCTTGCGTCAACCCCGGCGAAAGCCGGGTCAGGCGCGCGCTTGAGCGTCCTTGTGCTCTGGGCATTTTCCCGTGGTCCAGCACGGTCCGAGGTCGACCAATTCGGCTTCCAGACATTCGACCTCGAGCCGCAAGGCCGGGCCGCCAGAGAAGGTCAACGTCACGGTGCCGGCGGGCGAATCGGTTTGCGTAAATTCGACCGCAAGCAGATTAAGGACTTCATCCTTGCCGTCGGGACTAAGGTCGCGGCATCTGCAGCTGGCCACCCGTTCGAACC
>JAFAQJ010000110.1 GCA_019246455.1 Pseudolabrys sp. | reverse complement strand
AGGGTGCGTCGTGGCTCGACCGAAATCGCATGGGTTTCGCCGTTGATTGTCAATGTCAGTGGCTGTTTCGCGGTCATGCCACCTTCTCCGCCCGTTTTTCCACGGCCCGTAGCGCCGCGCGGACGCGTTGCGGCGTCGCGGGCATTTCGTCGATCTGCACGCCGAATGGCGACAGCGCGTCATTGATCGCGTTGAGGACGGCTGCCGGCGCGCCAATCGCGCCGCCTTCGCCGACGCCTTTGGCCTTGAGGATTGAGGCTGACGTTAGCGTTTCAAGATGATGCAGCTCGATCTCCGGGATTTCGCGGCAGGTCGGCGGCATAAAATCGGCGAGGTTCGCGGTGAGGGGGCTACCGCTCTCGTCGTAGATGATCTCTTCCAGCAAGGCATTGCCGATGCCTTGCGCGATGCCGCCGTGAACCTGGCCGTCGGCGATCATCGGATTGATAATGCGGCCGGCGTCCTCGGCGGCGAGGAATTTGTCCACCCGCACTTGGCCGGTCTCGATGTCCAGGTCGACAATGGCGACGTGGCAGGCATTGGAGAATGTCCCCACCGGATCGTAGGTGCCGCTTTCGTTCACGCCAGGCTCTACGCCGGACCCGAATTTATGGGTTTGCATGTAGCTTTCTCTCGCGATCTTGCCGATCGGGATCGAACGATCCGTGCCAGTGACTTTGGCGTGCCCTTCTTCCAGCACAATATCGCCTTCGGACGCTTCGAGAAGATGCGAGGCGAGCTTCACGAGCTTGGCCTTGACCTTGCGCGCGGCGATCAGAGTCGCGCCGCCTGAGATAACGAGCGAGCGGCTGGCGAACGTGCCCCAGCCGTAGGGCGCGCGGTCGGTATCGCCATGCACCACTTTGACGATATCAGGCGTGACGCCGAGTTCGTCGGCGACGATCTGCGCCAATGTGGTGCGCAGGCCCTGACCATGCGGTGAAGAGCCGATGCGTGCTTCGACGAAACCGGATGGATCGACGCTGATATGCACCGTTTCCCAACCCGGCGTGATTTCCATGCCGCGCGCGGCAAACGCCGGCGAGCCATAGCCGGTGCGCTCCGAGAAGGTGCAGAAGCCGATGCCGAGATAGCGGCCTTTGGCGCGCCCGTCCTTCTGGCGCTTGCGGAAAGCGGGAAGATCGACCTCCTTCACCGCGGTTTCGAGCGTCTCTTTGTATGAGGCCTCATCGAAAGTGAGTCCCATCGCCGACTTGTAGGGAAATTTGTCGATCAGGTTACGCCGGCGGATTTCAACCGGGTCTAGGCCGAAGGCGGCCGCGGCCTTGTCCATCATCCGTTCCATCGTGAGGGTGATGGTCGGGCGCGACACGCCGCGGTAGGGCGCCATCGGACAGGTGTTGGTGAGGACACCGCGCGACACGCACGAATACTGTTGCACGTCATAAGGGCCCGGCATCTCGGCCATGGCCATCAGCGGCTCGACCCCGCAGGTTGTCGGAAAGCACGAATAGGCGCCGACATTGGCGAGAATGTCGGTATCGAGTGCGATCAGCTTGCCGGTAGCATCGAATGAACCTTCGAGGCGCAAATACTGGTCACGGCTGTGGAAGCTGGCGATCAGGTTCTCGCGCCGATCCTCGGTCCAGGCGAACGAGCTTTTGTACTTGCGCGCCAACCACACCAACAGCACGTATTCCGGTGCGAGCGACATTTTCTGACCGAACCCGCCGCCGACATCCGGCGCGACGACCCGCAAATCCGGCTCGGGCATTCCGAGCACATCGGCGACGGCGGTGCGCGTGAGGTGCGGCATTTGCGTCGTGCAGGTTAGGGCGATGCGGCCGGTAGAATGGTCGTAGATGGCGTGCGCGGCGCGCGCTTCCATGGGCGTCGCATTCTGCCGCCGCGAGCGTATTTCGGCGACGATGTGTTTCGCGGCGCCGGCGCGAACGTTGTCGAATTCCGGTGTTTTGATGCGGCCCTCGACGATGATGTTGCCGGGCACGCTGTCGTGAATTTTCCTTGCGCCGGAGGCGAGCGCGTCACGCGAGTCGATGAGCGGCGCTGTCTCATCGATCTCCACTTCGGTTTGCTCAGCGATATCCTCGGCTTCTGCTTCGCTCGGCGCGATCGCGGCGGCCACGCACTCACCGACAAAGCGCACTAAGCCGTCAGCGAGGATCGGTTGGCCGACCGGTTTGTAATTGAATTTGTGCAGCATCGGCGTGATTGGTTTGACGCCTTTGAGGTCCGCCGCGGTCACAAGGCGCCCGCCGGACGGCGGCTTGATGCTCTTGATTTGGCCGCTGGCAATAGGGCTGCGCACGAAGCGCACCCAATGGGCCGCCGGCAAATCGGCAGTGAAGCGTCCTTGTCCAGTGACCAGTGCGGGGTCTTCAAGCCGGCGGATGGCACGGCCGACCCAGGTCGTGCCACTTCCTTTGATAACTTGACCTTTGGTCGGTGCGGCCATCAGACGCTCGCCTCAAGCGCGCGGCGGACGACGGCGCGCACCAGATCGCGGCGGTATTCGCCGCTGGTTTGGTGATCTTCCAGTGGATTTATCGCGTTTACAGC
>JAFAQJ010000103.1 GCA_019246455.1 Pseudolabrys sp. | reverse complement strand
CGATTTCGGCACGGGCCACTCCTCGTTGTCCTATTTGCAGCGTTTCCCGTTCGACACCATCAAGATCGACCAGTCGTTCGTGCGAATCACCGCGCGCGGCACCCGGCCGGTTATTCTGCGCTCGATCATTTCCCTGGCGCACGATCTCGGCATGGAAGTGGTCGCGGAAGGCGCGGAAACCGACTCCGATGCGGTCGAGCTCTACCAGCTCGGTTGCGAATATGCCCAAGGCTTCGCGTTCGGCGAGCCCATGACCGCTGATAAGGCGACGAGCTTGTTGACCGGTGAGAGACTGAAAACCGGGCCGCTAAGCGTGGCCGGATTGGCTCGACAGCATTCCTAGATCGATACCGATCTTTTGGAGAGCCTTATTGTACTTGGCGGCGATATCGGTGCCGAAGATCAATTCGCTGTCGGCCGAACAATGCAACCAGCCGTTCTGCTGGATCTCGTTTTCGAGCTGACCCGGCGCCCAGCCTGCGTATCCGAGCGCGAGGACTGCGCTCACTGGCCCATCGCCGCGAGCGATCGCCTTGAGGATGTCGAGCGTCGCCGTGAGACACACGCCTTCGTCGATCGGCAACGTCGAATTTTCGATGAAAAAATCCGCCGAGTGCAGCACGAATCCGCGGCCCGTTTCGACAGGCCCGCCTTTGAGCACCGTCACGGTTTCGGCCTTGGTCGGCAGTTCAATGCGCTCCGCCGCCGGAATGACTTCGAGCTGCACCAGCAATTCCGGAAAATTGATGTTCATCGCGGCCTGGTTGACGATGATACCCATCGCGCCTTCGGTCGAATGCGCGCAAACGTAAATCAAGCTGCGTTCGAAGCGCTCGTCGCCCATCGTCGGCATCGCGATCAACATTTGACCGTCGAGGTAGCCGCGCTGGCCCGGTTGGCCGATTTTTTTCTGGGTGAGCTTCATGACGAAACGTTACCTGATCGAACCTCAAATTAAAAACGAAACGGTGGGGAAAAGGTTCAGCCAAGTGCCGCCGAAATGGACGCAGAAATTGTGGCCAAACAGCGATTTGCATCTTTTGCGTTCAGTTAATGCTCACAATGAATTCAATGGCGCAGAGCGGGCGACCTGCCTAAACGAATTGTCATGAATGACATCCGCGAATCACTCGCGACCGGGACTGCAATTTTTCTCGCGCTGTTATCGCCCGTCCACGCCGCAGACGAATCGCCGTGGGCAGATGACATCCGCTCAGCCGTCCGGCTCGTTGCGGCGCCGTCTCGCAATGGCGAGCTGCGCGCCGGCGTCGAAATGAAACTGCAACCCGGCTGGCACACCTATTGGCGGTATCCTGGTGATTCCGGCGTGCCGCCACAATTCGATTTCGCCGGCTCCGACAATTTGCGTTCGGCCCGCATTCGCTTTCCCGCTCCGGCCGCCTTCAGCGATGAGGCGGGCACCTCGATTGGTTACAAAGATAGCGTCATTTTTCCGCTGCGCATCACGCCGCGCGATCCCGCAAAACCGGTAACCTTGAAGGTCAATGTGAAATACGCCGTCTGCGAAAAATTGTGCGTCCCGGCGGAAGGTCACACTGCGCTGGCGCTCGGCGATGCCGCATCTACTTATGACGTCGCACTGTCAGCTGCGGAAGCGCAAGTCCCTATTCCGGTTTCCGCTCAAGATGCCGGTCTAGTTGCCAAACGCGTGACGGCCACCCTCAAGCCGTTGGTGATGCTCGACATCGCCGCGCCAAAAGGCGGCGCTTATCAGGTGTTCGTCGAAGGACCCAATTCGGAGTGGGCTATTCCTATTCCCAAAGGCGCGCTCGGCGCGCCGCCGGGGCGCCGGCACTTTGAGTTCGAACTCGACGGCGTCCCGCCAGGCGTCGATCCGATGGGGCCCTTCGAACTGACTTTCACTGTCGTGGGCGGCGAGAGGCCGATCGAGGTCACGACCCGTCTCGACTAGCGTAGGGAAGCCGCGCTAGTTTCCGCCCGGACATTGCAAAACGATAAACCCGCGAGGAACACCATGGCGATCAAGGCCGGCGACAAACTGCCCAATGTAACGTTCTACGTGATGACGTCCGACGGACCGAAACCGAAGACCACGGACGAGGTCTTCAAGGGCAAAAAGGTCGCGCTGTTTGCCGTGCCCGGCGCATTCACGCCGACCTGCACGAACATGCATATGCCGAGTTTCGTGAAGAACACCGACGCCATCAAGGCGAAGGGCGTGAAGGACATCGTCGTCACTTCGACCAACGACGTGTTCGTGCTGCGCGAGTGGCTCAAATCGACCGGCGCCGAGGGTAAGGTCGAGGCACTCTCCGATGGCAATGCGCAATTTGCCAAAGCGATCGGCATGGATTTCGACGGCTCGGGCCGCGGGCTTGGCACGCGCACCAAACGCTATTCGATGCTGGTCGATGACGGCGTGGTGAAAACGCTCAATCTCGAAGAACAACCGGGCCAGTGCACGATTTCGGGCGGCGAGACACTCTTGAAGCAGCTTTGAGGTTTTTCGGATCAACCCGCGCGTAATGGCCGGGCCTGTCCCGGCCATTTATTTTGACGTCATGGCCCCGACCGCGCCGGCGCGCGCGGCGACAAGTCCGTCCCGCGCCAGTTGATCGGCCCGCTCGTTCATCGCGTGGCCTGCGTGCCCTTTGACCCAGTGCCACTGCACATGATGTTGGGCGAGCGCCGCGTCAAGTCGCTGCCAGAGATCGATGTTCTTGACCGGCTTCTTGTCAGCGGTCTTCCAGCCGTTCTTTTTCCAGCCATTGATCCAGCCGGTGATGCCGCCGCGCAAATATTCGCTATCGGTGTAAAGGTCGACCGTGCAAGGTCGCTTCAGTGACTCGAGCGCCGAGATCGCTGCCATTAATTCCATGCGGTTGTTGGTCGTGTGCGCCTCGCCGCCCATCAACTCCTTTTCGTGTCCGGCGAACGACAGGATCGCGCCCCAGCCCCCCGGGCCCGGATTGCCCGAACAAGCGCCGTCGGTGTGGATCGTGACTCGCTGCTTGCTCATTCGAATCCATAGTCCTTTGCGCTCTTGACCCCCTGGTGGAAGCGCAGTTTGCGGAAGTATTCGAGCGGGTCCTTGGGCTTAACCAGCGCACCATCGGGTACCGCAAGCCAATCGACCAAGCGCGTCAGCAGGAAACGGAGCGCAGCGCCCCGGGCCAGAATAGGAAATGCCGATTTTTCCGCAGCCGACAGATCGCGTTTGGCGCGATAGGCCGACATTAGCGCGCGCCCTTTCGTCAGATTGTAGGAGTGATCCGGCTCAAAACACCAGGCGTTGAGACAGACCGCGGCATCGTAAGCGAGCGCGTCGGTGCAGGCGAAATAAAAGTCGATCAGGCCCGAC
>JAFAQJ010000100.1 GCA_019246455.1 Pseudolabrys sp. | reverse complement strand
GTGCACGGCAACAAGACCTGGATCACGCATCCGGTTCGCGCCGACGTGATGACCTTGCTGGTGCGCACCAACCCGAAGGAGGCGGGGCATCGCGGCCTTTCGATGCTGCTCGCGGAAAAGCCGCGCGGTGACGACAAGAACCCGTTCCCGGTAAAGGGCATGACCGGCACCGAAATCGAGGTGCTCGGCTATCGCGGCATGAAGGAATATGAGATCGCCTTCGATGGCTTCGAGGTCAAGGCGGAAAATCTGCTCGGTGGGGTCGAGGGCCTCGGCTTCAAGCAACTGATGCAGACGTTCGAGTCGGCGCGCATCCAGACTGCGGCGCGCGCGATCGGTGTCGCGCAGGCGGCGATGGAGCAGGCGCTCGACTATGCAAGAAACCGCGTCCAGTTCGGCCAGCCGATCGTCTCGTTCCCGCGCGTTGCCGACAAGATTGCGTTGATGGCGACCGAAATTATGATCGCGCGCCAGCTCACATATTATGCGGCGCGCGAGAAGGATTCGGGCCGCCGCTGCGATCTCGAAGCGGGAATGGCGAAGCTTCTGGCGGCGCGCATTGCCTGGGCGAATGCCGACAACGCCGTACAGATCCACGGCGGCAATGGTTTCGCGCTGGAGTTTCCGGTGTCGCGTATCCTGTGCGACGCGCGCATCCTCAATATTTTCGAGGGTGCCGCCGAAATCCAGGCGCAAGTCATCGCGCGCCGCATGCTCGACAGCAGCAACTAACGTCATCTCTCGGCGTTTGATCTAGAGCAAAAGCGGCGAGTTCCGCTTGACGTAGTCTTAACTTGAAATGGAGAGGCCACATGACGGATGCCTTGCTTCATCATGGCGAATGGGTTGTCGTTGCGGACGGTGCACGGGCGCTGATTTTCGAGAACACCGGTCCGCTCAACGCGCCGAAGCTTGTGACCCGCGAGAATTACGCCGAGAAGCATCCGCCGACCCATGCGCTTGGTACCGACGCGCCGGGGCGCGCGATGAACTCGGCGGGACCGGGGCGAGGCGCAGTGCCACAAACCGATTGGCACGACCGCGCCGAGCAGGCCTTCCTCGAAGCGGTGATCAAACGGCTCGATGGTCTCGTTGCGTCCGGCAAGGCGAAGTCGCTGATTGTGGTCGCCCCGCCGCGGGCTCTTAAAGTACTGCGCAACGGCTACAGCAAAGCACTGCGCGCTGCGGTGAAGCGGGAAATCGACAAGGATCTGGTGAAGCTGCCGGTGCCCGAGATCGAAAAACATCTGTCCTGAGCCGCGCCCCACTGTTCCGCCGCAGATGGGATGGTATGGTCCGCCGCGATTTGAGGCGGGACAGATGCGACTTGCCGTTTGGCTCTGTGGATTGCTCTTGGAGGCGCTCGCGCTGACGCTCGCTGGCGCTCCAGCGCATGCGCAAGCGCACCTTCAACAGCAGGAAACGCCGCAGGGACGCATCGACCCGTCCACCGTGCCGGGTTTCTGGGATCCACGTCGCCGGCCTGAGCGTCCCGATCTGACGCGCATCGCCGGCATCCGTTTCCTGACCGAGATCGATTACCCGCCGTTCGATTATGCCGGGCCGGACGGCCAGCCAGCCGGCTTCAACGTGGATCTGGCGCGCGCGCTATGCGAGGAAATCAAGGTCACCTGCACGATCCAGATGCGGCGCTTCGACACCCTGATCGACTCGCTCAATGGCAATCAGGGCGACGCTGTCATCGCTTCGCTGGCGGTGACGCCGGACATGCGCCGCCGCGTCGATTTCAGCGATCCTTATTACCGCACGCCGGCGCGGTTCGTGTCGCGCAAGGACGTCGAGGTCGACGACGTCAAGCCCGAAGCCCTCGAAGGCAAGAAAGTCGGCGTGGTCACCGGCACCGCGCACGAGGCTTATCTGCGCACGCTGTTCACGGAACTCGATTTGCATCCTTATCCCAATGCCGACGACGCTCGCGCGGCGCTGCGCCGTGGCGAGGTCGATCTGTTGTTCGGCGACGGCATTTCGCTGGCGTTCTGGCTCAACGGTACGGACTCGGCGGGTTGTTGCATGTTTCGCGGCGGCCCGTTCCTAGAAAGCAGATTCTTCGGCGAGGGTGTCGGCATCGCAGTGCGCCGTGGCAACGACGTGCTGCGGCAAGCCTTCAACTGGGCACTGTTCCGGCTGTGGGAGAGCGGCAAGTTCACCGATTTATGGCTGCGGTATTTTCCGATCAGCCCATTTTGACGCGGCGCGTGCGCGCATTTAAAGAAACGCAATGACCGATAACGCAGCGCTGCGCGACATTGCCGAGCAGTCGAACGCCTGGCCGTTCGAGGAGGCCAAGAAGATCGTCGCGCGGTTCAAGAAAAAGCCGAAGGACGAGGTGATCTTCGAGACCGGCTACGGCCCGTCCGGGCTGCCGCACATCGGCACTTTCGGCGAGGTGGCGCGCACCACGATGGTGCGTCACGCCTTTCGTATTTTGACCGACGGCAAGATCAAGACGCGGCTCATCGCGTTCTCGGACGACATGGACGGGCTGCGTAAGGTTCCGGACAACGTGCCGAACAAGGAGCTGCTCGAGAAGCATCTCGGCAAGCCGCTGACCAAGGTGCCGGACCCGTTCGGCACTCATCCGTCGTTCGGCGAGCACAACAATGCTCGGCTGCGTGCCTTCCTCGACACGTTCGGCTTCCAGTACGAGTTCATGTCGTCGACCCAGTGCTACATGTCGGGCCGCTTCGACGCGACGCTGCTCAAGGTGCTGGAGCGCTTCGACGCGGTGATGGACATCATGTTGCCGTCGCTTCGCGAGGAGCGGGCGCAGACCTATTCGCCGTTTTTGCCGATCGACCCGAAGTCGGGCATCGTGCTGCAGGTGCCGGTGACGGCGCACGATGTCAAGGCCGGCACCATCACCTACGAAGACCCGGAGACCAAGCAGCCGGTGACGACGCCGGTAACCGGCGGCCGGTGTAAGCTGCAATGGAAGCCCGACTGGGCAATGCGCTGGGTCGCGCTCGGCATCGACTACGA
>JAFAQJ010000033.1 GCA_019246455.1 Pseudolabrys sp. | reverse complement strand
GCACTGGGCACGCTGCAATTCTTTGATGGTGAGCTCGAGTAACTGGCTGGCAAGGCTCGAGTCGCCACTGGCGCGTGAGTTGACAACCGAACGCTTGATGACAACGACGGTGCTGGGCAGGATCGCTTCGGCCGAGAACCCGTGCTCCTCGGCCGCCTCGATGCCAAACACGTCACCCGGCAAATAGAAGGCGCCGACCTGACGACGTCCGTCACTGAGAACCTTGTAGGTGCGGACGCAGCCGGCCTTGACCTTGTAGAGATACTCGGCGGCCTCGCCTTCGCCGTAAATTTCCTCGTTCCGCCCAAAGCTCATAACTGCGCCAATCATGTCGAATGTGCCGGACAGTGAGCCCTGGGCCGCAAAAGCGGGCTTTTGAACCGGGGTACGAGCCGCCGTGTGGGTGAGCGCTTGAGCCGACATGGTCGCCATCTCCGCTATGGTTCCTTGAAGCTGGCTACAGAGTGGCGCAGGGCGGCCGACCAGAAAATTCAGATAATCGCCCTAAGGGATTTCCCTTACCTCGGGCAATCGCAAAAAGCCCTGTATATTGGTGTTTCTCGCGAATAACGACGGACGCTTGATGCAAACAGCCTGGCTGAGAATCCCGCAGACGCAGGCCGGTCCGAGACCGCATGCATTATTGCCCAGCGTCCTGAGTTACTCGCTGGCTTTTGCAATGGTGGCGCTCGCTTTTGCGGCGCGGCTTCTTCTCGTCCCTGAAATCGGCACGGAAAATCCATTTCTGCTGTTCGTGCCGGCGGTTCTCGTAGCGAGCGGCATCGGCGGCCTGGGGCCCGGTTTGGTCGCCACCATTCTGAGCGCCGGTCTTGGGCTCTATCCAACGACGTCGTGGACGGGCCTTACTGGAGCCCAAATCTTCGGAATCTCCGTTTTTGTGATCATCGGCAGCGGAGTTGCCTGGCTCGGCGAACGTCTGCTGCGTGCGCGCGCCGCCACGACCTCAGTGACACGAAACATTCTGCAGCGCGAAGCGCATCTGCGATCGATCCTGCAAACCGTGCCGGACGCGATGATCGTGATCGACCAGCAAGGCGTCGTGCAATCCTTCAGCACAACCGCGCAGCGGCTGTTCGGCTATTCCGAAGAGGAAGTGATCGGCAAGAACATCAAAATGTTGATGCCGCAACCCTATCGCGACGCGCACGATGGGTATCTCGGGCGTTACGCCAAAACCGGCGAACGGCGAATCATCGGCATCGGACGCGTCGTCGTCGGCCAGCGCAAAAGCGGTTCGACGTTCCCGATGGAGCTCGCGGTCGGTGAAATGCGTTCGGACGAACGTACTTATTTTACCGGCTTTATTCGCGATCTGACGGAGCGTCAAAATACCGAGGCTCGTTTGCAGGAGCTGCAATCCGAACTCGTGCATATTTCGCGGCTGACCGCGATGGGCGAAATGGCCTCAACATTGGCGCACGAACTCAACCAGCCGCTCGCGGCCATCAGCAACTACCTCAAAGGTTCAAACCGGCTGATTGAGGATCGTACGGACGAAGATTCCCTCGCCGTTCGCGACGCCTTAGCGAAAGCCAGCGAGCAGGCCGTGCGTGCGGGACAGATCATCCGGCGGTTGCGAGATTTCGTCTCCCGCGGCGAGAGCGAGCGGCGCGTCGAAAGCGTGACGAAAATGGTCGAGGAGGCGAGCGCACTGGCGCTCGTCGGCATCAAGGCGCACGACGTGCGTGTTACGCTGTCGCTCAGCAACGAAGTCGATCTCGTCATCGCCGACAAAGTTCAGGTCCAGCAGATCCTGGTCAACCTAATGCGTAACGCCATTGAGGCCATGGCCGAGTCGCCTAGGCGCGAACTGACGATTTCATCTGCCCCGTCGTCGGACGACCTGATTGCGATAAAAGTGACTGATACCGGCTCGGGTATTTCGCCGGAAATATCGGCCCATCTTTTCCAGCCGTTTTTCACGACAAAGTCACATGGCATGGGGGTAGGTCTTTCAATTTGCCGTACAATTGTGGAATCGCATGGCGGCACCATTTCGGTCGAGCCCAATGCCGGCGGCGGAACCGTGTTTTGCTTTACCCTACCGCGCGTGACCGACCAGGAATCAGACGGCGATGACTGACAAATTTGTCGTCCATATCATCGACGACGATGAAGCGGCACGGCAGTCGCTGGTGTTCCTCCTCAAAAGCGCCAAGCTCACGGTCGAAAGCTACGACTCGGCCAAGGCGTTTCTCAGCGCTTTGCCGCAGGCCGCGGCGGGCTGCGTCGTCACCGACGTCCGCATGCCGGAAATGAGTGGCATCGACCTCCTTAAACACCTCAAGGGAATGCCACAGGCCATGCCGGTGATCGTCATGACCGGC
>JAFAQJ010000088.1 GCA_019246455.1 Pseudolabrys sp. | reverse complement strand
CGCCGGCAGCGCAGCCGGATCATCGCCGCGGGCGCGCACCTGCTCGCGCAGCGAGGGGTCGCACAGATAAGCGAGATTGACCTCGTCGAGCTGCAGATAGCGGCAGCCGGCATCGGCGAAGGCACGTACCGCCTTGCGGTAGGTCGCTCCGAGGTCGCGATAGAATTCCGCCATGTCCGGATAGATCGATTCAGGCACGGCTTCGCGGCCGTAACGAAAGTGCAGCGACGACGGCGAGGGGATCGTCATCTTCGGCGTCACGCGCGTGTGCGCCTTCACAAAACGGAAGTGGTCGACCATCGGATGCGTCGTGAATGCCCCGAGCTTGCCGGTGACACGCAGCATCATCGGCTTCGGATTGACGCCCTGAAACTTGATCTTGCGCTCGCCGAGATAGGCTTCGACGCCGGGCAGCGCGCCGAGGAAGTCGTAATTCCAGAAGGCGCGGCGGAATTCGCCATCGGTCACGGCGAGGAGGCCGATGTCCTCCTGGCGCTTGATAGCCTTTTCGATCTCGCGGTCTTCGACCGCTTTGAGCGCAGCGGCGTCGATCTCGCCGCGCTCGCGCCGAGCGCGCGCCTCTTTCAGGGCAGCCGGACGCAGGAGACTGCCGACATGGTCGGCACGAAACGGGGGCTTCGAGCGCCACATGCGCGCGCTATTAACCCCACACCTCGCGGGAAATATCGACGCACATCTTGAGCTTCGCCCATTGCTCTTCCTCGGCGAGCACGTTGCCCTCCTCGGTCGAGGCAAAGCCGCACTGCGCCGACAGCGCAAGCTGCTCGAGCGGCACGATCTTCGCCGCTTCCTCGATGCGCCTTTTGATGTCGGTGGGATTCTCGAGCTTGCCGGTTTTCGAAGTGACGACGCCGATCACGACGATCTTTTTGCTTTTCGGCAGGAAGCGTAGCGGCTCAAAACCGCCGGCGCGTTCGCTGTCGTATTCGAGGAAATAGCCGTCGTAGTTACATTTCATCAGCAGGTTCTGAGCGACCGGCTCGTAACCACCCGACGAAATCCAGGTCGAACGGAAATTGCCGCGGCAGACATGCGTGGTGATGACCATGTCGGCGGGCTTGGCCTCGAGCGCCTTGTTGATGGTCCAGGTGTAGGTGTCTTGCAGGTGATCGACATCGAGGCCGCGAGCTTTGGCCTTCTTCAATTCGTCATGCGAACAGAGATAGGCCCACGCGGTGTCGTCGAACTGCAGATAGCGGCAGCCGGCGTCGTAGAACGCCTTGACGGCTTTCTGATAAGCCGCCGCGAGATCCTCGAAGATCGCATCGCGGTTCTTGTAGACGCCCGTCGCGATCGCGTTCGGCTCCATCCGGAAGTGCATCACGGTCGGCGACGGAACAGTCATCTTCGGCATGACCTTGGTGTGCGCCTTGAGGAACTTGAAGTGTTCCAGCATCGGATGATTGGAGAAGCCGATTTTTCCCGTGACCTTCACGGCGCGCGGCTTGGTCTCGACTCCCTTGAACTGAATTCCGTGGTCGATATCGACGATCTCCACCCCATCCAACATCCCGAAGTAATCGAAATGCCACCATGAGCGGCGGAATTCGCCATCGGTCGCAAGTTGCAGGCCGATCTCCTCCTGCTTAGCGATAATTTTCGGGATTTCGCGATCTTCGACTTCCTTGAGTTGGGCGGCGGTGATCTCGCCTTTTTCCCGGCGGGCACGCGCCTCTTTGAGCGGCTTGCTGCGCAACAGGCTGCCCACATGGTCGGCGCGGAAAGGAGGCATCTTCCGGGCCATCGCGCCCGAAGGGTTCTGCATATCCGTGACCGTCATGACGCACTCCCTACGTTTCCCACTCACGCCCACCGTTGATAAAGCTCGCTGGACGCGATATTGCCGGGCGCATTCACACCACCTCTTCGCTCGTGCGTCAATTTCTGCCGGTCAGGCCGCCGCTGCGAGCGAATGTAGCGTTCAGTCGAGAGGAAACGCCCACGATGGCTTACAAGAATCTGGAAGAGAAAATCCGCGGTTCCGGCGACATCGTGTCGATGATGCGCAACTCGCAGATCGGCGCGTACATCTATCCGGTGGTCGCGCCCGAGTTCACCAACTGGCGCGACGAGCAGCGGGCGTGGAAGGAAAGTTGCGTGCTGTTCGATCAGACGCATCACATGGTCAATCTCGTCGTCGAAGGGCCGGATGCGCTCAAGCTTTTGTCGCACCTGTCGACCAACTCGTTCAAGAATTTCACGGTGGACAAGGCCAAGCAGATGGCGCCCGTGAACTATAACGGCCAGGTGATCGGTGACGGCATCCTGTTCTATCTCGCCGACAACCAGCTGGTCTTCGTCGGCCGCAACCCGACCGCCAATTGGATCCAATACAACGCGCAGGCCGGCAAATATGATGTGAAAGTCGAGTACGACGACCGTTCGCCAGGCCGCCCGATGGGCAAGCCGGTCACCCGCAAGTGGTACCGCTATCAGATCCAGGGCCCGAACGCGCAGGACGTCATCAAGAAACTCAACGGCGGCGTGATGCCCGACATCAAGTTCTTCAACATGGGTCACATCACGATCGCCGGACGCGAGGTCCGCGCGCTACGCCACGGCATGGCGGGCGCGCCCGGCCTTGAAGTCTGGGGGCCGTATGAGCAGGCCGAAGAAATCCGCAACATCATCCTCGAAGCCGGCAAGGATGCCGGCATCGTTGCGGTCGGCGCCCGCGCTTATGCCACCAACACGCTGGAGTCCGGCTGGATTCCGTCGCCGGTTCCCGCGGTCTACACCGGCGACAAGATGAAGCCGTATCGCGAGTGGCTGCCGATCACCAGCTACGAGGCGAATGCTTCACTCGGGGGCTCGTTCGTGTCGGAGAACATTGAGGACTACTACACGACGCCCTACGAGCTCGGTTATGACGGCTTCACTAAGTTCGACCATGACTTCATCGGCAAGGAAGCGCTCCAAGCGATGCAGGGTAAAGTGCACCGCAAGAAGGTGACCTTCGCGTGGAACGACGATGACGTGAAAAAGGTCTGGGCCTCGCAACTCGCGCCGGCCGGCGAGAACTACAAGTTCATCGATCTGCCGCTGTCGAACTACGCCTCGTCGTCGTTCGACTCGATCATGGACAAGGGCAAAGTGATCGGCGCCTCAATGTTCTCCGGATATTCATTCAACGAGCGCAAAATGCTTTCGCTTGGTTTCGTCGAGGAAAAGTACGCCAAGCCCGGCACCCAGCTCACGCTGGTGTGGGGCGAGGAGAACGGCGGCACCAAGAAGACCACCGTCGAGCGTCACAAGCAGTTCGAGATGAGGGTCGAGGTCGGTCCGACGCCATACGCCCAACAGGCGCGCGAGACCTATCATCAGGGCTGGCGCACGGCCGGGTGATCGCCAGCGCTGGAAATTGCGGCGGCGCGGGTCGGCGGCCCGCGCCGTTTGCGTTTCGTGGGACATTCACGGCGCGACCGACTTGCGCCGGCCGTTGTAGGACCTGATCCATTCAACCGTTCGCTCCAATCCGCCGAATGGATAAAAGTGCAACCGTACGCGACCGTGTTCCGAAGAAATTCGTTCGGAGAGTGCGTCAACCATCCGGTCGGGGCCAGCGCTCCCCATCAACTGGGTGATCGAAAGGCCGTATTTCGCCATCACCGACGCCGAGACCTGAACGCCGCACCTTGCCGCAAATCGCAATAAAGT
Source organism: Pseudolabrys sp. (assembly GCA_019246455.1). GTDB lineage: Bacteria > Pseudomonadota > Alphaproteobacteria > Rhizobiales > Xanthobacteraceae > Pseudolabrys. The sequence continues at coordinate 9,598 of JAFAQJ010000088.1, read as the reverse complement.
CTTGATACCGGCCGGCCCAGGCACGCCGAGCCGAACCGGCACGCCGATGCCCCGCTGCCGCAGCTCCTTGAGCCACGCCAGGACGGATTCGGCATCGAAACCGAATTGCGTGACGATCAGCGGCGCCATTCCGCGATTCTCGATGTCAGCGACTTTCGTCGTCAGGACGTCCCAGCATTGCTCGCGGCTCATGCTGGGGTGGCCATCCGGATGCCCGGCGATCCCGATCGCCTTGATCCCCGCCTTTTCGAAACAACCGGTCGCAAGGAGGGTGGAACTGTCCGCAAAGGGGCCCGCCGGTGTTTGCCGGTCGCCCGCGATGACGAAGCATCGCCTCACCTGCGCACGCCCGACGATGGCGGTCAGATACGCCTCAAATTCGGCACGGGATTCAATTCGCCTTGCTGAAAAGTGAGGCATCGGCTCAAAGCCCAGGATCCTGACCGCAGTAGCCGCCGCGATGCGCGCTTCCAGCGTTTCACCCGGAAGAAAGGTTACAGAGACCGGCGTTTCGGCTGGCATAGAAGGCGCGGCGCGTTTCAAGGATTCCGTATCCTTGGCGGTGATCTCGATAGAAAAGCCGTCCGTGACACGGACCATCGGCAAATCCCAATTGGGATGGATGAGCTGTCCCGATCTGCTCATTGCCGCAGTCGTCCTTCCGCCGCGGCTACTCGCGACGCCGCGAGATCACGAAGGATTCGTCGTAGAACCACAGTCCGCCGTGTTGTTGCAGCACATCGCGGGTGGCGTCGATGTAGCGGCGATCGCTATTGACGTCGGACAAGCGGTCGTCCTCGATCTGCGCGACATAGATCGCCGCATTCCACGCCGCCAGCAACGTCGATGTACCGATCGATGAGGAAATCTCCGACGGCAGCGTGTGCATATCGTAACGGAACAGCGAGCGCTGGTCGGCATAGGCGTTGAAATTGAGATCGCGCCCGGTCGCGCCAAGCTCGTGCTTCACCGCCTTGAGCAGGTCATGGCGGCTGTGCATGAACGGGTTATCGTCCGGCCAGACCTTGTGAATGATTTCCATGCCGGGGTCGTGACCATAGGAATGGATCGCGATCATGCGGCCGCCGGGCCCGAGCGCGCGGGCGAGCGGCGTCAGCACGCGCTTCGCCTTGAATTCAAGCGAAGCGCGTGCGCGATAAGGCTGCGAGGCGATGACGAGATCGTAGTCCGCGACCGTGCCGCCCGGTTTCGGGATCACCTGATCGAGCAAGAATTTGTGGTCGTTGCGATAGAGCACCAGCACGACCGGCCGCTCGTAGACCGGGTTGCCGCTTTTCGCCGACACGCGCGCCTTCCAGTTTTCGCCGAGAAAGCCTTCGAGACTGGTGATCTGCTGCTCGAAGGCGTGCGCGGTGTTGCCTTCGAGCGCGACTTCCTTCCACACCATGCTGGTCGCAGCACTGATGGATTTCACCGTGAGCCACGGCGCCTCGGCGTAAGCGAGATTGGTGAGCACGACGACACTCGAGGGATGTTCGATGAAGCGATCCGCCATTTTCTGCAGCGTGAGTCGGATGTCCTCGAGGCTGATCTCCTTGCCGACGATGTAGAACGGCATGGTCGGATATTTGTCGTGCATCGCTCGCATCACGCGGCTCAGCACGGTGCCGTCGCCGACGCCGGCGTCGAACACGCGCACGGCCGGGGGGCGCGGATGAATGTTTGCAAGCTCGAGTGAAACGCGGTTGGCGATCTCCCATTTCTCCGAGCAGGTGTTGACGAACAGCAGATATTTCTGCCGGTTGTCGAAAAAGCGGAAATTGCGCTGCGGGTCATCTTTATTGCTGGCAGCCGGTGGCATTGGCGGCGATGACGCAGCCGGCAGGATCGCTTGGTTCGAACCTTCGAACAGGACGCGGCGGCGCGCCGGGGGACTGCCGGCGGTGTGCGACATGAAGCTGCGGATGCGTTCCAGCGTTTCGGTGGTGATGCGGCCACCATTGCGTAGGCGGCTCGCGAGCTTGCCGTCGTTAACGGCGCGACGGCCAAAGGTGGACTCGGCCAGTCCCCGCGCGCGGCAGAACTCGCTGATCTCCGCCAGGATCTGCTCATTCACGGCGATCCTCCTTGTGTTTCTTCCCGCGCGCAGCGAACCAACTTCCCACCGATGCCGTCAAGTCGTGGGAAAGTTGGGAAGAAAAAGTGGGCTACCAAAACGAGCGCAAATCTATGTTTTGACTGAAAACCTTACTGGTGCGGCTTGGGAAATCGGACCGAATATTGGGCTATTGCCCACTATAAAGGTGAAGATGCCAGCCCAATCGACGGCGGGTGATGTCGATAACCGCCTCAGATGTCGAAGAAAACCGTCTCGTTGTCGCCCTGCACCCGGATATCGAACCGGTACACGGTCTGCCCGCCGCGAGACTCTTTCTTGGCGATCAGCGTCTGCCGCCGGTCGGTGGGCACGAGATTGAGGATCGCGTCCGCGGCGTTCGCGGCCTCATCGGGGAAGTACATGCGCGTGTAGACCTGCCGCAGCATGCCGCGCGAGTAAATGCAGAACACGATATGCGGCGCCTGCATCTGGCCTTTGAGGCCAGGCGCCGCGCCGGGCTTGATGGTGTCGAAGCCGAACACGCCATCTTTATTGGTGGCGGACCGGCCGAAACCCTTGAACTTGGCATTTGGCAGCGCGCGATTGTCGCGCGGATTGGCGTAACGGCCTTGCGCGTCGGCCTGCCAGATTTCGATCATCGCGTCGTTGATCGGCACGCCATCGCCGTCTGTGATGCAGCCCTCAATCTTGATCTTGTCGCCGGTGACATCCGGCGTGATCAGATTGTCGCTGACCGTTTCCTTCCAACTATAGGTGCCATCCGGGTCCCATTTGGCACGGCCCTTGGGCGTAAGGCCGTAAGCGAAGAACGGGCCAACCGTCTGCGATGGCGTAATGTCCGACATCTGCGTCCCTTAGTGTTCGTCTTTGTCGAGCGGTGTCGCTTCGCGGCCCCGCAGCACGATGTCGAAACGAAAGCACAACGCCCATTCCGGCACCGTGTTTTCCAAATCGAACGTCGAGATCATCCGCGCCCGCGCCTTCTCTTCTGCCACCGAATTGAAGATCGGATCGAAAGGAAACAGATAGTCGCCAGGGAAATACATCTGCGTCACGAGGCGTGACAGGAATGAATGACCGAACACCGAGAAATGGATGTGGTTCGGCCGCCATGCGTTGTGATGATTGCCCCACGGATAGGCGCCGGGTTTCACCGTGATGAATTTGTAGTAGCCCTTTTTGTCGGTAACCGTCCGTCCGGCACCGGTGAAGTTCGGATCGAGCGGCGCCGGATGCTGGTCGACGAGATGCACGTAGCGGCCGCAGGCATTGGCCTGCCAGATTTCGACGAGCGCTTCCGGAACAGGACGCTTGTCCTCATCGAGCACATGGCCATGCACAATGACGCGCTCGCCCAGCGGTTCGGCCTTGCCCTGGCGCGTCAGGTCGTTGTCGTGCTCTTGGATGGCGTCGTGGCCATAAACCGGCCCGGTAAGTTCGGACAAAGTATGCGGCATCACGATCAGCGGCTTCGACGGCGAACGCTTGACCGTCGAACGATAGGCCGGCGTCAGATGCTTCGGAAACGCTTCGAGACTCTGTTTCGGAAAGACCAGCGTCATTCCATTCCCCCTCAGATTCGCTCGATCGCCAGCGAGACCCCCTGCCCGACGCCCACGCACATCGTGGCTAGTCCGAACTTGCCTTTGTTGTCCTGAAGACCGTGCGCCGCCGTCATTGCCAACCGCGCCCCCGACATGCCGAGCGGATGGCCAAGCGCGATCGCGCCGCCATGCGGATTGACCTGCTCGGCATCGTCCGGAAGCCCGAGCTGGCGCAACACTGCAAGCGACTGCGACGCGAATGCCTCGTTCAATTCGATCACGTTGTAGTCGCCGATCTTATGCCCAAGACGCGCCATCAGCTTCTGGGTCGACGGTACCGGGCCCATCCCCATGATACGCGGCGGCACGGCGGCCGACGCCATGCCAAGGATACGCGCTCGTGGGGTCAGACCATGCGCTTTCACCGCAGCCTCGGAGGCCACGATCATCGCGGCGGCGCCGTCGTTGACGCCGGACGCATTGCCCGCTGTGACCGTGCCGTTGTTACGAAACGGAGTTTTGAGCTTGGCCAGTCCTTCGAGCGTCGTATCGGGGCGCGGATGCTCATCCTTGTCGACAATCGTCGGCCCGCTCTTGCCGCCCGGAATTTCGACCGGCACGATCTCATCCTTGAAATAGCCCGACGCAATCGCCTTGCCGGCGCGATGCTGCGAACGGATCGCAAATTTATCCTGATCGGCGCGAGTGACCTGGAACTCCTCGGCGACATTTTCACCGGTCTCCGGCATCGAATCGACACCGTATTGCTGTTTCATCAGAGGATTGATGAATCGCCAGCCGATCGTGGTGTCGAAAATTTCAGCCTGGCGCGAGAACGCTTCCGTCGCCTTGCCCTGAACAAAAGGCGCGCGCGTCATCGATTCGACGCCGCCGGCAATAGCAAATTCCATCTCGCCGGCGCGGATCGCGCGCGCCGCGGTGCCGACCGCTTCGAGGCCTGAGGCACACAAACGGTTGAGCGTCATGCCGGGTACGCTGACCGGCAGCCCCGCCAGCAGCAACGCCATCCGCGCCACGTTGCGATTGTCTTCGCCGGCCTGGTTGGCGCAGCCGTAATAGACTTCCTCCAGCTTGTCCCAATCGACTTTCGGATTGCGCTTGATCAGCGCCTTGATGGGGATCGCAGCAAGATCGTCGGTGCGCACTTTGGCGAGCGACCCGCCATATCGACCGATCGGTGTCCGAACCGCATCGCAAAGGAACACGTCGCCCGCCATGAGAGGATCCCGATTCACCCGTATTTACGGCCCACCATAGACAGGGTCAAATGGCGATATAGGGACAAGTTGGAGTCCCAACAATAAGATCGTGGAACACAGAGGCGGCGATGAATATCAAGGGACACGCGGCGCTCGTGACCGGCGGCGCGTCGGGATTGGGGGCGGCGACGGCACGAGCCCTCGCTGCGGCGGGCGCCAAGGTAGCGATCCTCGATCTCAACGACCAGGCCGCTGCGGATGTGGCGCGGCAGCTCGGCGGGATTGCGATCAAGTGCGATGTGGCCGACGCCGCGAGCGCCATGGCCGCGATCAAGCAAGCCAGCCAAGCACACGGCGCAGCACGCATTCTCATCAATTGCGCCGGCATCGGACCGGCTAAGCGCATCGTCGGCAAGGAAGGCCCCATGCCGCTCGAAGACTACGAACGCGTCATCCGTATCAACCTAGTCGGCACGTTCAACATGCTGCGCCTTGCGTCAGCCGCGATGCAAACGGTGCAGCCTTTGCCCGATGGTGATCGCGGCGTGATCGTGTCGACGGCTTCGGTCGCCGCATATGACGGGCAGATCGGACAGGCGGCCTATTCATCGTCGAAAGGTGGCGTCGCCGCGCTCACTCTTCCGGCCGCGCGCGAACTCGCGCAGTTCGGCATTCGCGTCATGGCGATTGCGCCTGGCATTTTCGGCACGCCGATGCTGCGCGCGCTGCCGCAAGAAGCGCAGGATTCGCTCGGCGCCTCCGTGCCTTTTCCCAAACGGCTCGGCGAGCCCGATGAATTTGCGCGGCTCGCCCTGCACATCGTCGAGAACGGCTATCTCAACGGCGAAGTGATCCGTATCGATGGCGCGATCCGCATGGCGCCACGCTAATCATGGCTTTCACCAACATTCGCAAGGTGCGGATCGAATGGGGCGACTGCGATCCGGCGGGCATTATCTTTTATCCGCGCTATTTCGGCATCTTCGACAACGCGACCGCGGGGCTATTCGAGGCCGCGCTCGGCATGACCAAACTCAAATACCTCGACGCCTACGAGTTTGCCGGCTTCCCGCTGGTTGACACCCGTTCCACCTTCCATAAGCCGACCCGGTTTGGCGACGATGTGGAGGTTAAATCCACGATCGAGTTCGGCACATCGAGCTTCACGGTGCATCATCGCCTGACACTCGCCGGCGAATTATGCGCCGAATGCACAGAAAAGCGCGTATGGGTTGGACGCGATGCGGGGCAACTTCGCGCACAGCCGATCCCCGACGCAGTAAAGGCAAAGTTCAGTTGAGCGCTGCGGCGATCCGCCTGAGCGTGCGCAAAAATCGCGCGCGGTCGCGCGGGCCGACGGCACGATCGAGATTATCTTCGTGGGTCCGCGCGCAGACATTAAGCTTGGCCAGCGTGCGCGTCCCGGCAGGTGCCAGCGATAACCGATAGGTACGCCGGTCGCTGTCGGTCTTTCGGCGCTGCACCAGGCCGCGCCGCACCAGATCTTCCAGCACCGGCGTCATACTCGACTTGTCGCGGCCGGCGGCATTGCTGAGCGTGGTTTGGCTGATCCCAGGGTTTTCGGCAATCAACGTCAGGATAGCAAAGCGGCCCGGATGCTCGCCGATCTCGCGCGACAGTTTCGAGAACGCCTGGAACGCCGCCTCCTGCGCCACACGCAAATTGAAACCGACCCAGTCGGCCAGCGGACCGAATTTGACCACTGCGCTGCCGTTGTCGTGGCGTTTGCGGCGGCTGCCAGCCGCCACCTTCCTTTTCGTCATCGCCCCGATTCTCGTCCCGACCCGCATATAGTTTGATGTCAAACGGTCCACTTTACAATGCACGAAGGTTGCGGCTGAATATCGGCAATCTTGAACAACAAGCGGCCGCGAATGCCGCCGGGCAACAGGGAGGACTGGATGAAATTCCGCTTCACAGCATTGGCATGCGCGCTCGCCGCTACTTTCGGCGCCGGCGTCGCGTCGGCGCAGGAGAAAACATTCGAGCTCAAGCTTTCGCATTGGGTGCCGGCGTCGCACCCGCTGCAGAAGGCGCTCGAGGATTGGGGCGCCGCGGTCGAGAAAGCATCGGGCGGCACGCTGCACTACAAGGTGTTTCCCGCCCAGCAGCTCGGCAAGGCGTTCGACCATTACGACATGGCGCGCGATGGCATTGCCGATCTCACTTACGTCAATCCCGGTTATCAACCGGGCCGTTTCCCGGTGATCGCGGCCGGCGAATTGCCGTTTTTGATGTCGGACACCAAAGGCGGCTCGATGGGGCTCGACGCCTGGTATCGCAAATACGCCGACAAGGAGATGAAGGACGTCAAGTTCTGTCTTGCCTTCATTCACGCGGCGAGCGGCCTGCACACATCGGGCAAGAAGGTCGTGCTGCCGAGCGACATTAGCGGCATGAAAATTCGTCCGGCAGATGCGACACTAGCCACCCTCGTGACGCAGCTCGGCGGCACCAACGTTCAGGCGGCGGCGCCCGAAGTGCGCGACGTCATCGAACGCCACGTCGCCGACGGGGTGTTCTTCCCGTGGGGCTCCCTCGTGCTGTTCGGCATCGACAAAGTGACAAAGTACCACATCGACGCGCCGATCTACGTCACGACCTTCGCCTTCGTGTTCAACAAGGCGAAGTATGACGAGATGTCACCGAAACAGAAAAAGGCGATCGACGACAACTGCAACACGGAAGCGGCCGGCCGGGTTGGCGGACCGTGGGGTCAGTTTGAGGACGCCGGCCTCGACAAGGTCAAGGCGCAGCCGGGCCAGGAGGTTTACAAGCTGACCGATGACCAAACGGCGGCCTGGCGCAAAGCTGCCGACCCGCTGATGAAGAGCTGGGCTGACGGTGTCAAAAAGGTCGGCGTCGATCCCGACACCGCCATGAAAGAGCTGCGCGCAGACCTCGCCAAGTACAACGGCCTGGCGAAGTGAGCGCCGGGTAGGACGACAAATACGGCGGCAGATCGCGCTCTGCCGCCGTTTCTACTTGGGGTCGGACACCAATGAAACGTTTCTACATGGATCGTTTCATCGACACGATCGAGTGGATCGCGGCCGGCTTCATCGGCATTGTGGCAGCCAATATCTTCATCGCCGTCGTGCTGCGCAATGCGCTGAACTATTCGATTCCCGATGCGTTCGACTTTGGCCGCTTGCTGCTCGGCATCCTGATCTTCTGGGGCATCGCGGCCACCTCGTATCGCGGCACGCACATCACCGTCGACCTAATCTGGGCCAATGTCGGTCCGAAATGGCAGCGCGCGATCGACGTGTTCGCGACGCTGGTTCTCCTATTCGTCGTGACGGTGCAGACCTACACCTTGTTCGACAAGGTCCGGCAGACTTACTACGACAACGTCCTCACCTTCGATCTGCGGTTGCCGACCTGGCCGTTCTTCGCCATCGCCTGGGCCGGCGACGTCTCCGCCGTTCTTCTGATCGCCATCCGCACCTACCGGTTGATCGTGCAGCCGGAGACGATGCGCGAGCCCACCATCAAACCGGTCGAGTGACGCGATGAGCACCGACGCCGTCGCAATCCTCGGTTTCGTCACCCTGTTTGCGCTGATGTTGCTGCGCGTGCCGGTCGGCATGGCGATGGGCCTCGTCGGCATTTCCGGTTTCGCTTATCTCGTTAACGGCGGCGCTGCGCTGAAACTGATCGGCACCACGTCGATGCGCACCGTGACCGATTACACGTTCGGCGTGATCCCGATGTTTCTCTTGATGGGCACGTTTGTGTCGAACTCCGGCATGAGCCGTGAATTGTTTAGGGCCGCAAACGGTTTCGTCGGTCACCTGCGCGGCGGGCTCGGGTTTGCCACCGTCGCCGCCTGCGGCGGCTTTGCCGCGATCTGCGGCTCATCGGTCGCCACCGCCGCAACGTTCTCGGCGGTCGCCTATCCCGAGATGCGACGCTACGGTTATCCGCAGAGCTTCGCGACCGGCGTGATCGCGGCGGGCGGCACGCTCGGCGCGATGCTGCCGCCGTCCACCGTGCTTGCGGTCTACGGCATCATCACCGAGCAAGACATCGGCAAACTGTTCATCGCCGGCATCGTGCCCGGCATTCTGGCGATGATGATGTATCTGACGACCATTGCCGTGATCGGCTATGTGCGCCCCGATTTTCTGCCGCGCGGCACAGCGGTTTCATGGCGTGATGCGACCCGCCGCCTCAAGGACATCTGGGCGCCGCTTTTGCTTTTTATCTTCGTGATTGGCGGCCTTTACGGCTTGCCGTTTCTGCCGCGCTTCACCCCGACCGAAGCCGGCGGCGTCGGCGCGACCGGGGCGTTCCTGATCGGCCTTCTTACCGGGCGGCTCAACAAGGACAAAATCCTGACGTCGCTGCTGCAGGCGACGCGAACTGCCGCCGCGGTATTTACGGTGCTGATCGGCGCGCTGCTGTTCGGCTACTTCCTCACCATCACCCAGACGCCGCAGAAGGTCACCGAATTCCTCACCGGACTCGGGCTCGGCAGCTACGGCGTGCTCGCGCTCATCATGGTGAGGTATCTGGTTCTCGGCTGCCTGATGGATGCGTTGGCGATGATCATCCTCACGGTGCCGATCATCTTTCCAGTGGTCACGCATCTCGGCTTTGATCCGATCTGGTTCGGCGTCATCATCGTCATGACGGTTGAACTCGGGTTGATCCATCCGCCGGTCGGCATGAACGTCTTCGTCATCAAAAGCGTGGTGAAGGAGGTCAGTTTCGCCACGATTTTCAAG
>JAFAQJ010000451.1 GCA_019246455.1 Pseudolabrys sp. | reverse complement strand
CACCATGCTGGTACGCGATAATCACGTTAGCGGCTGGGATGATCCGCGCATGCCGACCATTGCCGGCATTCGCCGCCGTGGCGTGCCGGCGGAAGCGTTGCGTGATTTCGTCAAGCGCATCGGCGTCGCCAAGGCCAACAGCGTTGTCGATGTCGGCATGTTCGATTTTTCCGTGCGCGAAGTGCTCAATCGTACCGCCGGGCGCCGCATGGCGGTGCTACGGCCACTGAAGGTCGTGATCGAGAATTATCCGGAAGGAAAGGTCGAAGAGCTCGAGGCCGTCAATCACCCGGACGATCCGGCGGCGGGCACGCGCAAAATTAAATTTTCACGTGAACTCTATGTCGAGCAGGACGACTTCATGGAGAAGCCGGCGAAGAGGTTTTTCCGGCTGTCTCCCGGCAACGAAGTGCGGCTGCGCTACGCCTACTTCATTACATGCGCGTCTGTCGTGAAAGATGCGAATGGCAACGTGGCGGAATTGCGCTGTACCTATGATCCGGCGACCAAGGGCGGCAACGCACCTGATGGCCGCAAGGTCAAGGCGACGATGCATTGGCTGTCGGCGGCCGACGCCATGCCGGCTGAAGTGCGTCTCTATAACCCGCTATTCAGCAAGCCAGATCCCTCTGGCGGCGAGAATTTCGCGGCTGAGCTCAATCCAAACTCGCTCGAAGTGCTGCGCGAGGCCAAAGTCGAGCCGGCGGCCGCGCAGGCCAAAATCGAAGAGCCGGTACAGTTTGAGCGGCAGGGCTATTTCTGCCTCGATCGCGAATCCACAGCCCAGAAACTGGTATTCAACCGTACGATCGGCTTGCGCGACACGTTCGCGAAAGACATTGCCAAAGGCTGAACGTTCATCACCGTTCTTCTAGGTGTGCTCGCGCCGTGCCGTAACATCGGCTCGGCGGAGACGATATCAGAGGGTACAGGACGCGCGCGCCAAGGTGTAGGCGGCGGAGGTCGATGCCGCACACCGCCGCGCGGTGCGGTGCGACGCCGCGTGCCGACGATCTTGCGGCCAGTGATTAGTAGCGGCGGAACAGGCCGACAAGCCGTCCCTGAATGCGCACGCGATTGGGTGGCAGGATACGCACCTCATAGCCCGTATTGGCCGGCTCGAGCGCGATCGAGGCGCCACGGCGCCGAAAGCGCTTGAGCGTCGCCTCTTCGTCGTCGATCAACGCCACGACGATGTCGCCGGTGTCGGCGGCTTCGCTTTTGCGGATAAGAGCAATATCCCCATCGAGAATGCCGGCCTCGATCATCGAGTCGCCGCGCACTTCGAGCGCGAAATGCTCGCCGGTGGACAGCAGATCCGGCGGCACATTGATGGTCGAGGATCGGGTTTGGATCGCCTCGATCGGAGTGCCAGCAGCAATGCGGCCCATAACTGGCACTGCGATGGGGCGCCCATTATCCTCGTCGCCGTCCGCCGGGGCAGCAGCGATTGGCCGACCCTTGCCCAGATTGCCCTCAATGACGCTCGGCACGAAGCCGCGCGAGCGGCCACTGCCGAGCCCGTGGGCGACGGAATCCGGAAGCTTGATGACCTCGATGGCGCGGGCTCGGTTCGGCAGCCGGCGGATGAAGCCGCGTTCTTCCAGGGCCGTAATCAACCGGTGAATGCCCGATTTGGAGCGCAGGTCCAACGCGTCCTTCATCTCATCGAAGGAGGGCGGAACTCCGGCTTCGGTGAGCCTTTCGTGGATAAAACGCAGAAGCTCGAATTGCTTGCGGGTCAGCATCTGGGTCTCCCGTAGGACCAACGGCACTCCGCAGGACTACCGCTGAATCTAAAACAAATCGTGAACGGACACTATCTGTTCGATATGTGTTCCGCAACCCTTTAATTCGGAGTGAAGAATGCGAAAGGCCGCTAAAGGCCGAGCTTAAGGATGACGCAGGGTGAACCGGCGCGTGCCGACTGCGCGTGTGGTTCCCGAATCACAAGACAATCGGCCCTGGCGAGCGGCGCCATGAGTGAACTGTCTTGGTTGGGGAACGGTGTCGCGACGAGCGCGCCATCGGCGTGCTTCTCGAGGCTGGCGCGCATGTATTCGGCGCGCTCGTCGTTTTGCGGCAGGTCGCGCCCGAGCACCGCGCACAGCGGTTGGGCGTGTAGTTCGCTGCGACCGGCGAGTCGACGCAGCAGCGGTCGCAGGAACAGGAAGGTGCAGACATAAGACGATACCGGATTGCCGGGAACGCCGAGCACGTGCATCGTGCCAAGCCGGCCATGCATCATGGGCTTTCCAGGCCGCATGGCGATCTTCCAGAACGACAGTTCGAGGCCTTCGGAGGCCAATGCCTTCTGCACCAGGTCATGCTCGCCGACCGACGCGCCGCCAGTGGTCAAAAGAACGTCGGCTTTAGCTTCACGGGCACGACGGATACAAGCAACGATGTCTTCGACCCGGTCCTTCGCTACTCCCAACTCGATCACACGCGCCGGCGTGGCCCTTATCAGCGGGGAAAGGGCGTAACCGCTCGAATAAATAATCTCCCCCTCCTTGGGCGAAGACCCAGGCGGCACCAGCTCGTCACCGGTGCCCAAGATGGCAACTACAGGTAGCCGATAAACCGCCAGCGCCGGGTAGTTCATGCCGGCGGCCAGCATCAGATCGCGATCGGTGAGGGGGTGGCCGGCCCTAAGTAGAGTTTCCCCTTGCTTGAAATCGATCCCTGCGGTCCGGACGTGCCGTCCACGTTTGGTAGTAGCCTTGATGGTGATTTTGGCGCCCGTTCGCGCCGTGTCCTCCTGAATGACCACGGTATCCGTGCCGGGCGGCAGGACGCCGCCGGTGAAGATTCGGGCGCATTCGCCGGTGCCGACTTGTCGCGGAAAGGGGTGGCCCGCAGCGGCTTCGCCAATAACTTGAAGTTCTACTGGAACTTGAAGAATATCGTCGAAACGC
>JAFAQJ010000434.1 GCA_019246455.1 Pseudolabrys sp. | reverse complement strand
CCTTCGGGCGCATCGCCAGCGCACGCGCGATAGCTACGCGCTGTTGCTGGCCACCTGAAAGCTGGCTCGGATAGCTGTCCTTCTTTTCTGACAGCCCGACCTTGGCCAGCATCTCGTCCGCGATCGCTTGCGCCTCGGCCTTTGACGCGCCATTCACGACGGTCGGTGCCAGCATCACGTTGCCCGCAGCGGTGAGGTGCGGGAACAAGTTGAATTGCTGGAATACCATGCCGACGCGTTTGCGCAGTTCACGCAAATCCGTTTTGAACGAGCCGAGTTCTAGATCGTCCACCTGAATGGCGCCGGACTGGAAATCCTCGAGCCCGTTGATGCAGCGGAGCAGGGTACTCTTGCCGGAGCCGGAACGGCCGATGATCGAGACGACGTCGCCTTTCTCGATCTCAATCGAGACGCCCTTGAGGACTTCGAGCGGTCCGTAGCTTTTCTTTACATCGACGATGTTAACGAGCGGCATTGAGGCGTTTCTCCAGTCGCTTGGCGGACCACGAGAGTGGATAACAAAGCGCGAAATAAATCAGCGCGACGAGCGAATAGACAAGAAAGGGACGGAACGTCGCGTTGTTGAGCATCGTGCCGGCCTTGGTCAGCTCGACGAAACCGATGATCGAGGCCAGCGCCGTGCCCTTCACGACTTGCACGGAGAAGCCGACGGTCGGCGCAACGGCGATACGCAAGGCTTGCGGCAGGATCACGTACCGCATCTGCTCGATGTAGGTCATCGCGAGGCTCGACGAGGCCTCCCATTGGCCCTTAGGCAAGGACTCCACGCAACCGCGCCAGATTTCGGTGAGAAACGCGGAGGTCCAGAATGTTAGGGCGAGCCATGCCGCGAGCCACGGCGAGACCTGCACCCCGAACAGCGCGACCCCAAAGAAGAACAGGAAGAGCTGCATCAGAAGCGGGGTGCCCTGAAAGAATTCGATGTAAGCCTTGGTCATGCTTTCCAGCCAGCGGATCTTCGACGTGCGCGCGAACAGCAGCAGCAATCCGACTACCCCGCCGCTGACGAAGGCGATCAACGAAAGGATGATCGTCCACTCGGTTGCCTTGAGCAGATTGATCAGAATGACGTCGAAGGTGAAATCGTACATGGCTCAGGTCACCGTGAACCATTTGCGGCCGACAATGCGCAGCAGCCAACGCACGGCGATCGCGAGCAGCAGGTACGTGAGCGCGGCGAGGAGATAGACCTCGAATGCGCGGAAATTGCGCGACTGGATGAAGTTCGCCGCGTAGGTGAGGTCCTGTGCCGAAATCTGCGATACGACCGCCGAGCCCAGCATCACGATGATGATCTGCGAGGAAAGCGCCGGCCATACTTTCGCGAAGGCCTGCCGCAACACGATGTAGCGCAGCACTTCAAGCCGCGTCATCGCGAGGCTCGAACCCGCTTCAAGATGGCCCTTCGGCACCGCCTCGATCCCGGCGCGGATGATCTCGGTCGAATAGGCGCCGAGATTGATCACCATCGCGATGAACGCCGCCACCCATTCCGGTAAGATGACGCCTGCCGCCGGCAGCCCGAAGAAGATGAAGAAGAGTTGCACGATGAACGGCGTATTGCGGATCAATTCGACGTAACAGATGACGATCCGCGCCAGCCACTTTGGGCCGAATACACGGGCCGAAGCACCAAGCGTGCCGACTATCACGCCAACCACCGTGGAAACGACAGTCAGTGCGGTGGTGAACAGCAAACCTTTCAGCAGCACATCCCAATAGGGGATGAGGCTTTCGAATTGCAGCTTGTAGAGCATGGCGCTCCGTCACTTCGGCCTTGATCAAAAGCCTGGCGGCAACGGCGCCTTCATCCACTTTTCCGACAAGGCGGCGAGTTCGCCCGACTTCTTCGCCTTGGCGATGATCTCGTTGACTTTGGCGAGCAGCTTCGGCTCGTCTTTATTCATGCCGACGTAGCAGGGGCTGTCCTTGATCACGAACATCAAAGTCGGTGCGCGGGCTGGCGCTTTCGCCGCGATAGCGGCCGCGACCGTGTTGCCGGTCGCGATCAGATCGACTTGGCCAGAGATGAAGGCGGCGATCGTCGCGTTGTTGTCCTCGAAGCGCTTTACTGTGGTGTCTGCGGGCACCATCGAGGTGAGCGCCTGCTCCTCGATCGAGCCGCGCGTTGCGCCGATCGTCTTGCCGGCAAGGTCGGCGGCCTTTTCGATCTTAGTGCCCTTCAGCGCATAGACGCCAGAGAAGAATGGCGCATAGGCGTCGGAGAAATCGATCACCTTCTCTCGCTCGGCATTCTTGCCGAGGCTCGAAATAACGATGTCGGCCTTCTTGGTTTGCAGGTAGGGGATGCGGTTGGCGCTAGTGACCGGAATGATCTCTGCCTTCACGCCCATCTCCTTGGCGATCAGTTCTGCCATGTCGATGTCGTAGCCGATCGGCTTGAGGTCGGGGCCGGCCGAACCGAAGGGCGCGAAATCCTGCGGCACCGCGACTTTGATGGCCTTGGCCGCCATGATGTCGGCGAGCGCGTCGGCGCGAGCGGCAGGCGTTGCGAAGGCGATCCCAAATGCGAATGAGAAAGCGGCGACAGTCGTGCAGGCGGTGCGGGACATGGCTTATCCTTTGGCGTTACAGGCGCGCCACGTCCCGGCGAGGCGGTGCACCGTCCCCGCGACTATCGCAATGTCGGTGAAGAGAGTCCATTGCGCAAACGGCGTGCAGCGATGCCAAAATCCACTCCGCTGCCCTCATCGTGCAGGCCCGCACTGTTGACGGCTCTGCTGCGCTTGCGCATCGCCTACGACGGGCCGCTGCGCGCGCCCTTGATTGCCCCGTAAGTTCAGACCGCCACAGCGGCGGGAC
>JAFAQJ010000376.1 GCA_019246455.1 Pseudolabrys sp. | reverse complement strand
TCCTTCGGTGCCAATACCCGAGATTCTGAAACGGCCATCGCAATGGCTAGCCGGCGCATCTGCGCGTCATCCACGCATTCCGTTGCCTGGAGACCTGTATGCACCGGAGCGGCGCAATTCGTCGGGCATCGAGTTCGGGGAGCGCGTCGCTCTCGAAAAGCTGGTGGAAGACGTCCGCGGGGCATCGCCCCGCCACCCGGTCGCCGCGCCGCTCGTCGACGGGAAAACGCTCGACGGCACCGATCGCGCGGTCATCTCACCGATCGACGGCGCTGAAATAGGCGGCGTGACCGAAGCGAGTGGCGAAGCGGTTACCGCCGCAATGGCTACGGCACAAGCAGCCTTGTCCGTGTGGAATGCAACGTCAATCGAAACACGCGCCGCGACCCTGACCCGCGCCGGCGATCTGATCGAGCGACACCGGGCGCGCCTGATCGCGCTGCTCCAGATCGAAGGTGGCAAGACGCTCGATGATTGCGTATCCGAGGTGCGTGAGGCAACGGACCTCTGCCGGTACTACGCCGTGCAGGCGAAGCTTTCGCTCGCGCCTCGTCTCTTGCCTGGCCCAACTGGTGAGAGCAACGAACTCCGACATCGAGGCCGTGGCGTCTTCGTCTGTATCAGCCCGTGGAATTTTCCGTTAGCGATCTTCACCGGCCAGATTGCGGCCGCATTGGCCGCCGGCAACGCCGTGGTTGCAAAACCGGCCGAGCAAACGCCGCTGATCGCCAGTGAAGCCATCAAGTTGCTGCATCAGGCAGGCGTGCCGACGGCCGCGCTTCACCTCGTGCCAGGTGACGGCAAGGTCGGTGCGGCCTTGGTCGCCGATGTGCGCACGGCGGGGATTGCTTTCACCGGCTCGACCGAGGTCGCCCGCAATATCAATCGGGCGCTCGCGTCAAAGGATGGTCCGATCGTTCCATTGATCGCCGAGACCGGTGGCATTAACGCGATGATCGTTGATGCGACGGCGTTGCCGGAGCAGGTGTGCGACGATGTCGTGACATCGGCGTTCCGTTCGGCCGGGCAGCGCTGTTCGGCATTGCGGCTCCTTTGTGTGCAGGATGATGTTGCCGAGCGCGTCGTGGAGATGATCGCCGGCGCTACTCGCGAACTGTCACTTGGCGATCCACGCGATCCGGCGACCCATATTGGCCCGGTGATCGACGCCGACGCCTGGGACAAGCTCGGCGGCTGGATCGGCGCCATGGAGAGTCGCGGTAGTGTGCGCTTTCGCTGGGACAGTGATCGCAAAGTGCCAGTCAAAGGAACCTATGTGCCGCCGGTCATCGTCGAACTCGGCAATGCGCGCGAACTGACGCAAGAAGTGTTCGGTCCAATCCTCCATGTCGTGAAGTGGCGGGCCGGCAAGCTCGATGCGCTGCTCGACGACATCGCCGCCAACGGCTACGGCCTGACGCTTGGCGTTCACTCTCGCATCGACGCAACGGTGCGTCACATCGCGGCGCGGCTCTCGACCGGAAATATCTACGTCAATCGCAGCATGATCGGCGCCGTGGTCGGAACGCAGCCGTTCGGCGGCAACGGCCTGTCCGGGACCGGGCCGAAAGCCGGCGGACCGGAATACCTGCGCCGTTTCGCCCTGGAGCAGGTTGTGACCGTCAATACGGCGGCGGCCGGCGGCAACGCCGCCCTTTTGGCAGGCGACGAATAGAATCCGTTGTAGCTTACCGAAATGTAATCGTCACGAGCGCTTGAGCAGCGAAGGGTCGACGCGGGCGGCCCGTTAACTCTGCAACAGTTCCTGGATGGAGGAGACTATGCGCAAGACTTTCACCCGCTCGATCGCAGCCGCATTGACGGCAGCGACGCTCGCGACGACGTTCACCGTCACTCAGGCGAGCGCCGCTTCTGTGGCTATCAAGCCGGCGCCGATCACGTCTGACTTCAGCGCGCGTTCGCGTGGTGCTGGAGCAGCCGTCGCATTCGGCGCGCTGGCACTGATTGCCGGAGCGGCCATTGCTGCCTCGCAACGCGACGACTATTGCGGTCCTTACGGCTGCGATAACGCCTACGAGCCGGCGCCTTATTATGGCTACGGGCCGGGTTATTATGGCAGCGGCTACCGCTGGCATCACTGGCATCATCATTGGCGATAAGCCCGATGTTTGCTGCCGAACGGAACGTGAGCGGCATGCGTCACGCGGCCGCTCACAACTTTTGTTAACCGGTTGACGAATCAATTCGGGTATTCTCCGGCCCCATGACTGATTCGGTCAGCCGGCTCTACGAAGCTGTTCTGGCGGCGCGCTCCAGCGATCCGGCGAAGTCGCGCACGGCGCGACTGCTGCGCGCCGGTCGCGCCAAGATGGCCAAGAAGCTCGCCGAAGAGGCCGTTGAGGTCGTAATCGACGCGATGCACGGCCAGCCGGAGGCGGTCGTGCGGGAAAGCGCGGACCTGCTTTACAACCTCGTCGTCTTGTGGGTGTCGGCCGGCGTCCACCCCGATGAAGTGTGGGCGGAAATGAAGCGCCGCGAGCGATTATTCGGCATCGCCGAGAAGATCCCGAAGGACTTGGTGCAAGGCGCGTCGCGGCGTAAAGTAGTGGCGCTTGAAGTCCGGCGCGCGCGCAAGCGGCGCTGAACCAGCCCTTCAACGCAAACCCGAGCTGCCGATGACCGTCGAGGCGGCGAAGCCGCGTTCTCCGATCCGCCGTCTTTACGACTGGTGCATAGATGCCGCCGGCAAGCCGCAAGCTTTCTGGATCTTGGGAGCCGTCGCATTCGCCGAAAGCTCGTTTTTCCCCGCGCCGCCCGACTTGATGCTGATCCCGATGGCGCTGGCGCACCCGCCCCGCGCCTTCCGGCTCGCCGCCTGGTGCACGGCCATGTCGGTGCTCGGCGGCATTTTTGGCTATGCGATCGGGGCCTTGCTGTATGACTCGCTCGGGCTCTGGCTGATCAAGCTTTATGGCTACGGCGGCAAAGTCGAAGCATTCCGTGAAGCTTACGTCCAATGGGGTGCCTGGATCATTTTGCTTAAGGGCCTAACGCCGATCCCGTACAAGGTCGTGACGATTACGTCGGGCTTTGCCGGCTACAATTTCGCGCTCTTTATGCTGTTGTCGGTTATCACGCGCGGCGCACGCTTCTTCCTGCTGGCCTTCCTGTTGTACCGCTTCGGCCCCCAAGCTCGCGGCTTCATCGAGAAACGCCTCGGCCTTTGGATGCTGATCACCGCGATCATTTTCGTCGCGGGCCTCGTGGGCGCGATCTATCTGTTCTAGGTCGCGCGACGATCCGAGCTGTCAGGCGGGGAGGGCGTGTCGCCATTTGGTGACGCCCGCGCTATGATGCGATTCAAATGACGACCAGACGGCAAATGCGAAGATTCGCTATCCCACTGTGGGTGGCCCCGGCATTCGCGTTGATGTTGATGCCGCCGGTATTCGCGCAACAACCGCCGCCTTCGGGCGAGCCGGCGCAGGAACAGCGCTCGGATCCGTTCAGCACGATCGGCCGATGGATCGAGGACGGGTTTTCCAAACTTGGGGCCGGGTTCAAAGGTGCGAGGGATAACGTCGACAATTTCAATCGGGAGGCGGGCATCGCGGCGAAGACGACGGTCGACGTGGCGAAAGAAGGTGCCGACGCCGTTATCAAGCTTAAAGATACCCGCGTCATTCGCGGCCACCAGAATTGTCCGCTGGCGCCGAATGGAGCGCCGGATTGCGTGGCTGCTGCCGTCGCGATGTGCAAGGCGCAGGGGCTGGAGGGCGGCAAGAGCCTCGATACGACCAGCGCCGAAGAATGCCCGGCGCAAGTGATGCTGGGACGGCGCGCCGCCCAGCCCGGCGAATGCAAGTCGGTCACCTTCGTCACCAAAGCACTCTGCCAATAGGTCGTTGCTGCGGCGCGCAACATCGCGCGTCTTGTCCCTCGTTCGTGCCTGTGTTTCGTTTCGGCCATGAACCTCCACGCTAAACTCCTCGAGCGCGAAGCGGCGGGTCGTCCCGTGACGGTCGCGGTGATCGGTGCCGGAAAGTTCGGCACCATGTTCCTGTCGCAGGCGATCCGCACCGAAGGCATGCATGTCGTTGGGGTTGCGGATCTCGACGTCGGGCGCGCGCGTAATCAGCTTAAGACTGCCGGATGGCCGGACGCCGCTTACAACGCGCGTTCGCTCGATGAGGCGATCAAGAAGCGTGGCACTTACCTCAGCGACGACGCTGCCGCATTAATCGAATGCCCGCAGATCGAGGTCGTCGTCGAGGCGACCGGCGTGCCCACGGCCGGTATCGCCCACGCGCTCAAGGCCATCGCCAACGGCAAACATATCGTCATGGTCAATGTAGAAGCCGATGTGGTCGCGGGCCCGCTATTGGCGCGGCGCGCCAAAGCGGCGGGCGTAGTCTACAGCCTCGCTTGGGGCGATCAGCCAGCCCTGATCTGCGAGCATGTTGATTGGTGCCGCGCCGCCGGCTTCAAAGTGGTTTGCGCCGGCAAGGGCACGCGCTACGAGCCGCATTATTATCAGTCCAATCCGGACAACGTCTGGGACATCCTCGATAAATATCTGCAGATCAAGGACAGGAATTCGATCAATCCCAAGATGTTCAACTCGTTCGTCGACGGTACCAAATCCGGCATCGAGATGAGCGCAGTGTGCAATGCCACGGGCCTGGTGGCGCAGACCGATGGCCTGAACTTTCCGCCGGCTACCCGCTTTGAACTGGCCGACGTCTGCAAGCCGAAGTCGGAGGGCGGGACGCTCGAAAAGGCCGGCGTCACCGAGGTTACGTCATCGGTCTACCGTGACGGCCGCGACGTTCCGCATCATCTCGCGCTTGGCACGTACGTCGTGTTCGAGGGCGAGACTGATTACGCCCGGCGCTGTTTCAAAGAATACGCGATGCTGCCGGACCAGAGCGGCAAATATGCCGCTCTGTATCGGCCGATCCACATGATCGGCCTGGAGCTCGGTATTTCAGTGACTTCGGCGGCGCTGCGCAACGAGCCGACCGGCGCGCCGACCGGTTTTTGTTCCGACGTGGTCGCGACCGCCAAACGCGCGCTCAAGGCCGGCGAAATACTCGACGGCGAAGGCGGGTTCTGCGTCTGGGGCAAGCAACAGCCCGCCGAGTTTTCGCTGGCGCACGATTTGCTACCACTCGGCCTCGCGCACAACGTCAAACTCAAGCACGACATCCCGCAGGGTGGCATGATCAAATGGTTCGACGTTGTCCACGATCCGAACGATACCGCCATCAAGGTGCGTCGCGAGATGGAAGCGGCATTCGGCCGGCGGAATGTCGGCGCCGAGCCGGCGTCATAAATCGGAAACTCACGATAAGAACGGGTCGAGGAAGAGAAGTCATGAACATTCGCCATTTTGCAGCTCTTGCGATCACCGCTGGCTTATCGTGGCCGGGCGCCTCGCGTGCTGATGACACCAAGCTCACCATCATGGTGTTTCAGGGCATGCAGAATCTGCCGATCTTCACCGCTCAGTCGAAAGGCTTCTTTGCCAAGCGTAATCTTTCGATCGAGGTGCAGATCGCGCCGAGTTCGGAGGTGATGCGCGAGGGTCTCGCGAGCGGCAAATGGCAAATCATCCACACCGCCGTCGACAATGGCGTAGCGATGCAGGAAACCGGCAAGGGCAATATTCTCATTGTCAGCGGCGGCGACAACAGCTTCAACCACGTTATCGCACAGTCCGACGTCAATACGCTTGCCGATCTCAAGGGCCAAACGGTTATCGTCGATGCTCCCGATACCGCTTATGCATTCCAGCTTTACGAAATTCTCAAGCGCAATGGCTTGCAGAAGGACAAGGACTATTCAGTCAAGGTAGTGGGAGCGACCTTCAAGCGGCTCGACGAACTCGAAAGGAATAAAGATAGCAAGGTCTCGATGCTCAATCCGCCCTTCACGCTACGGGCCGCCAAGGACGGTATGAAGGACATGGGTTCGGTCGCGAAAATGTATGGTCCCTATCAGGCGACCGGTACTGTCGTGATGCGCGATTGGGCCCAAAAGAACGGCGCGACGCTCGTGAATTATCTGCAGGCTTATATCGAAGGACTACGCTGGTCGGTTGATCCGAAAAACAAGGACGAGGCGATCAGGCTGCTTGCGGAGGGCCTCAAGTTGCCGCCGGACATTGCGGCGGCGACCTACGCGATTGCCGTTGACCCGAAGGAAGGTCTCGCCAAGGACGCACGGCTCGACCTCAAAGGAATGAAGAACGTGCTGAAGCTGCGGGCTGATTGGACCGGCAAAAAACCTGGCAATGAGACGAAATATATCGACCTCACATTTTACAACCGGGCCCTAAAAACACTGAAAGGCAGCTAGGCAATCTTGATGTCGCCGGTCACCGTGTGGGTGAGGCCAACGTCGCCGATAGTCAGCACCATTTTCGCCTGGACGCTGCCGCCCTTAAGGCGCCCGGCCGTCGCGGCGTCGCGCACGGCTTTCTCGATCTCGCGCTGCGAGGTCACCCCGACCTCCTTGAGGAATTTGCGCAAGGAGGTGTTGAGCGCTTCTTCGTTCATTGGAAATCTCCGGGATTTGCCAGTCGTGCCGTGATCTTAGGCGGTTCTTGGGTGGCCCGCCCTAGCCAAATTGCCTGTGTATAACACCTGACATTTTGTGCGCTTGCCCCATCGAATCGACGGTGCCGCAGTATGGTGCCGTCGTCCGAATGGGGCGGGCGAAATACCGAATGGCGGGGCTGATTTCGCAGCGGCGTTTGTGCGTTGTTGCGATCGTGGCGTCGGTGTTCTTTTCCGGTGGCGCGGCGTCGGCTGCTGCGACGACGACGTGCCCCGGCAATTCCGACGCCCTCGGCGTGAGCCGCACGCTCGTGGTGAACGCGCGCGATTATGTGCGGCTCGGCCGGATGCAATACCGCGAGAGCTTGCCGCTGGACGACCACGAAGTCGTTCTGACCTTCGACGATGGTCCGATCCCGCCTTACACCGATCGCGTTCTCGAAATCCTCGCGCATGAATGCGTGAAGGCGACATTCTTCCTGGTGGGCCGTCATGTCGCTGCCAATCCGGCGGCCGCAAGGCGCGTGCTGGCGGCCGGTCACACCATCGGCAATCACAGTCAGAACCACAGCCTGCGGTTTAATCGTCTGGCCGAGACGCGCGCCGAGGACGAGGTCGAGAATGGCTATCAGACCATTACCGCGGCACTGGGGGCCGATACGGTCGCGCCGTTCTTTCGGGTTCCGGGGCTCAATCGCACGAGCGCCATCGAGGCTTACGCGCATTCGCACGATTTGGTGGTCTGGAGTTCAGACACGCTTGCCGACGATTGGACTCGCATCAGCGCGAACCAAGTCCTCAAACGCGCATTGAGTCGGCTCGAGGCACGCGGCAAGGGCATTCTGTTGCTTCACGACATTCAGCCGCGTACGGTCTTGATGCTGCCGGCGTTGCTGGCGGAGCTCAAGCGCCGGCATTTCCGGATCGTTCATGTCGTGCCGGAGCGAACCAAAGAGCCGACGCCAGCCGAGGTCATTGTGGAGATGCCCGACAAACTCGGCTGGCCACGTATCGTTGCCACCGCTATGCCGGTCGGTGACCCCGCCGAGCCCGTCGAAGCCGCCCTCTCAGCCGAAATTATTCCGTTGCCGCCGGAACGTGCGATCGCGCGATTGCTAAGGCACCGCCGTGTGGGGAAGCCAACCTCGACCGGAGCGGTGGCGCATACCGGGCCGATGTTGAATAGCGCGGCCTACTGAAACATTGACCCACTTCAATTTGTACGCGCGGGTTCGCGCTAGGATGTCTGCTGTCATTCGGCTTTTCCTGGGGCGGGCAGCAGACTCGGGCCGTGGTCAGGCTTGGGCCGCGCCCGAGGTCTTTCTGCTTCGGACTACGCCCCGCCGATTAAAATGCCGACGGCGAGCACGATGACGCCGCCCAACACGATCTGGAACGCAGCGCGCAGGAATGGAGTGTCCATATAACGCGCTCGCACATAAGCAATCGCCCACAATTCAACGAAGACGACCAGCGAAGCGATTCCCGTCGCGATCAAGAACGCGTTCGGCCAGGTGTCAGGTATCAAGTAAGGCGCCGTGTGGCCGAGACCGCCGATCGCCGTCATCAAACCGCAGGTCCCGCCGCGCAGCCAGGGCGAGCCGCGCCCTGTCAGCGAACCGTCATCGGAAAGCGCTTCGGCAAAACCCATGCTGATGCCGGCGCCAATGGAAGCGGCAAGGCCGACCAGAAACGTTTGAAAGTTGCTGTGGGTCGCAAAAGCCGCCGCGAACAGCGGCGCCAGCGTCGACACCGAGCCGTCCATCAGGCCGGCAAGACCCGGCTGGATATATTGCAGCACAAACATCCGGCGCCGGGTTTTTTCTTCTTCGGCGCGCGCGTTGGGTGTCAGCAACGTATCGGTCAGTTCGTTTGCCCGGTGTTCATGGCCGCGTTCCGCTTCGGCAAGGTCAACCAAGAGCTTGCGGACGTGTACGTCCGTCGTCTGCTCTGCGGCCTTTACATAAAAGCGTTCCGCTTCGAACTCCATGGTCGCCGCTTCTTTGCGCATGGTGTCGAGCGACAGATTCGTCGTCAGCCAGATCGGTCTGCGTCGCAAGAAACCGCGAACGTCGTTGCGCCGGATTGGCGGCAGATTCGGTCCGAACCGCTGCTCATACATCTCGAGCAACATATGGCGGTGCTTTTTTTCTTCTTCTGCCATGCCCTCAAAAACTTTGGCCGATTCGGGATACCGCTCGGCCAGATCTTCGGCAAATGTCATATAGATGCGGCTGTCCTCTTCCTCGGCCGCGATGGCGACGGCGAGAACTTCGCGCTCGCTGAGATCCGAAAAGTTTTTCATGTTGCCCTATTCAGGGCCGAAACTAATTCGGCGCCGAGGAGCGGTCAAAGTCCGTTTTTTCTCAGTGCGACATGGGCGTAAGGATTGTCATAATCCGCCTCGGGGGTCCGGCCTTCAATGGTCGGCGGGAGCGAGAACGCCCGCAACCAGCGCCATACGCACCAGTTCCGACAGGCTCGATGCGCCCATTTTGGTCATCGTGTTGGCGCGATAGATCTCGACCGTACGCGGGCTAATCGAGAGGTCATAGGCGATCGATTTATTGGGCAGGCCGGCGACCAAACCTTCCAGCACCTGCCGCTCCCGTGCCGACAGGCTTGCGAGTTTTCCGAGGATTCCGGCACGATCCGCATCGCGTTTTCCCTCGGCCTTCTGGCGGCTCAGCGCATTACGGATCGAGGCCAGCATCACTTCATCGTCGAACGGCTTCTCCAGAAAATCGGCTGCGCCATATTTCATAGCCTCGACTGCCAACGGGACGTCGCCGTGGCCGGTCATGACGATCACCGGCATGGCCAGCGGCATTTCCTTGAGGCGTTTGAGAAAGTCGATGCCGCTCATTTCCGGCATGCGGACGTCGAGCACGACACAGCCCGGCCGTCTCTGGCCGATAGCTACGC
>JAFAQJ010000170.1 GCA_019246455.1 Pseudolabrys sp. | reverse complement strand
AGCCCGAATAATCGGTCTCGCACATGCCGGCGACGAGATGGCGCGCGCCGCGCCGATAAGCGACAGCAGCGGCGAAACAGAAGAAAATCAGATTGCGGCCGGGCACGAAGGTGGTCGGCAGACCGTTGTCGGCCATTTCAAATGCTGTTTCGCGCGTCAGTGCGGTATCGGAGATCCCCCCAAGCGAAGCGAGATTGACGAGATGATCCTCGCCAAGCCGCTTTTTCCAGTCCTGGCGCAGCGCGACCATTTTGTCGCGGATGCGCGGCCGCACCTCTAGCTCGATGACATGGCGCTGACCATAATCGAAGCCGACAGTCTCAACGTGATCAAAGCGCTCCAGCGCCCAAGCAAGACAAACGGCCGAGTCCTGTCCGCCGGAAAACAGCACCAGCGCTGTGTCGTCACTTAGTCCCATTTCGGCGACCATGCCCAATCGACGATACGGCCGCCACGCGCAAGCCCGGCGATTTGCTTCATCTCGGCATCGCTGAGCTTGAAGTCGAAGATGTCAATGTTTTCCTTGAGCCGCTCGGCCTTACTGGTTCGAGGGATCACGATGATGCCCTGTTGAATGAGCCAACGCAGCGACGCCTGCGCGGCGCTCTTGCCGTGTACCTTGCCGATTTTCGCGAGCAGTGCATCGCCGTCGGCGCGGCCGCGGGCGACCGGGCTGTAAGCCGTGATCGAAATGCCATGCCGGCGGCAAGCGATCCTTACCTTGTCCTGATCGAGAAAGGGATGGCACTCGATCTGATTGGTCGCGATCGGTTCGGGCGATACCTTCGTCGCCTCTTCGATCAAAGCGACGGTGAAATTCGACACGCCGATATGGCGGATATCTCCCGATTTCTTGAACTTTGCCATTGCGCCAAGCGTATCGGCCAGCGGCACGCTCGGATTGGGCCAGTGGATCAGCAGGAGATCGATCGTGCCGATATTGAGCGCTTTTAGGCTTTCCTTGACCGACCGCTCCACATCGCGAGGGCTGAGATTGTCGGGTT
This sequence comes from Pseudolabrys sp., assembly GCA_019246455.1. Lineage (GTDB taxonomy): Bacteria > Pseudomonadota > Alphaproteobacteria > Rhizobiales > Xanthobacteraceae > Pseudolabrys. The sequence goes on along the minus strand of JAFAQJ010000170.1, from coordinate 2,860 downwards.
GAATCTTGGTGGTGACGAACACCTGATCGCGCAGGGCCGAGGCGCGCACGCCCTCCCCGACTTCGCGCTCATTGCCATACATCTGCGCGGTGTCGACGTGGCGATAGCCGTCGGCCACCGCCTGCTCGACGAGGCGAACGCAGTCCCGGCCACGCAGCGTCCAGGTGCCGAGACCAACGATCGGGATGCGGGCGCCGTTCGCCTGCACCACTTCCATTACAGCGTATCCCACACCGGAGCGTGCGGCGGATTGACCACGCGCATGTTGGTGGCGTTCAGCTTCTTGAGCTCCGCCATCTCCGCATCGCTGAGCTTGAAGTCGAAAATCTCGATATTCTCCTTGAGGTGCCCCCGGCTCGTGCTGCGCGGGATCGAAACCAGGCCGAGCTGGAACAAGTAACGCAACGACACCTGTGCTGCGGTCTTGCGGTGCTGTTTGCCGATACGGTCCAGCACTTCGGCGCCGGGAATCTTGCCGCGCGCAATTGGACAATAAGCGACGATTGCCATGCCGCGTTTTTTCGATGCGGCGATCACCTTGTCCTGATTGATGAACGGATGCACCTCGATCTGGTGGCACGCCAGTGGCTCGCTGGCTGCGTTCCAGGCCTCGTCGAGCAGCGCAGTCGTGAAGTTCGACAAGCCAATGTGCTTGGTCTTGCCCTCTTTCTTCGCCTTGCACAGCGCGCCAATCGTGTCTTTGATCGGCACAACCTTGCTCGGCCAGTGAATGAGCAGCAGGTCGACGTGTTTGACTTTCAGGTTTTCGAGGGACTGCTCAAGCCGGGCGGCAAACGCAGCCGGCTCGGCATCGTCCTGGCGGATCTTGGTGGTGATGAAGACGTCCTCGCGCTTGACGCCCGAAGCCGCGAGCGCCGCCGCGTTTTCCTTTTCCGTATCGTAGACCGCAGCGGTGTCGAGGTGGCGATAACCGACATCCAACGCCGTTTTGATCGCCTCGATACCCTTCTCGCCGTTCAGGGTCATGGTGCCAAGACCAACCGCGGGAATGCGGGCACCGTTGCCTTCAATAATCTCCATGCAGGACTCCTGAAAGTAGCTGGGCGAGAGGATGGGAAGCGGCAGAATGCCCCCTGCGTCAGAACCTGCCAACCGGGGTCACTCGAACCGCTGCAAGTACGGCAATAAAACCTTCGTGTGCAGAGCAGATCGGCCAATCGCAACAATGATGCGAGCGCAAAAGGTTGTCCGCTCTTCTTACATTGGAATAATTCGAGATTGAGAAACGCCTATTGCATCAATGGGTTTTACGGGTTTTGGTGCGCGTCATCATTTCAGGAGCAACGATGAGCATTGTTCTTTGGGCTGCGGCCCTGGCGTTCACGGCAACGTTGATGGTTTCGGTGGGCGAAAGCCGGGCCGACGAGCCAATCGTTATCACCATCAAGAACCATAAATTCACGCCTGCCGAGGTAAAGATACCGGCCGGTAAACGGGTGGAATTGACGGTCGTCAATGACGATCCGACGCCGGAGGAGTTCGAAAGCAAGACCATGAAAGTCGAGAAGGTCATCCCCGGGAAGTCCAAGGCGACCGTACGCGTCGGCCCGCTCGACAAGGGACGCTACAATTTCTTCGGCGAATTTAACGAGGCGACGGCGCAGGGCTTCGTGGTGGTGGAATAGGAAATGCTTGGCGCGCTGATCATCGTCTTTCGCGAAGTCATCGAAGCCGGCCTGATCGTCGGTATCGTGATGGCGGCGACGCGCGGCGTCACCGGTCGCGGCCGCATGATCGCGCTGGGGACCGGAGCCGGCGTGCTCGGCTCGGCGATCGTCGCGATCTTTGCCGGCGCGATCTCCGAAGCGTTCCAGGGCTCGGGCCAGGAACTGTTCAATGCCGCCGTGCTCGGCATCGCCGTGCTAATGCTGATGTGGCACAACGCCTGGATGGCGCGGCACGGCCGCGAAATCGCGATGGAGATGAAAGAGGTTGGTACTGCGGTCAGCGAGGGCACACGGCCCCTCACCGCGCTCGCGGTCGTCGTCGGGCTTGCGGTGCTGCGCGAAGGATCGGAGGTAGTGCTGTTCCTCTACGGTATCATGGCTTCGGGCACCTCGGGCAGCTCGCTACTGCTTGGCGGCGTCCTCGGAGTCGGCGCCGGCGTCGCGTTCACTGCGCTCACCTATTTCGGGCTGCTGGCGATCCCGAACCGTCATATTTTCTCGGTGACGAGCTGGCTGATCGCACTGCTCGCCGCCGGCATGGCGGCGCAGGCCGTGCAATACCTGCATGCCGCCGGCACGGTCGTGGCGCTCGACCGCACGCTATGGGACACGTCGTGGCTGCTCAGCGAAGGCAGCATCCCCGGCCGCATGTTCCACACGCTGATCGGCTACACCGAGCAGCCGACCGAAATGCAGCTCATCGTCTACGTCGGAACGCTGTTCGCGATGTTTTTGCTGATGCGGGTAGCGCGCTATTCGCCGGCCAAAGACAAGCGCGTCGCAGCGTAATCTCTAGGCGCGTTTGCGACCACCCAATGCGGCGAAAGCCGCCTCCGGCGATTGCGCGATCACCTTGAGCAACGCGCGGGCCGGGCCACGTGGCGCGCGCTTGCCCTGCTCCCAATTGCGCACGGTCTCGATCGGCACGCCGATGCGGGCGGCGAATTCGGCCTGGGTCAGCCGCGTTTGCGAGCGCACGCGGCGGGCGTAACTCGCGTCGATCATTGCGGGCGTCACCACCCCGGTGAGCGGCGCGATGGAAGCGGTCGCCATTCGCTGCAGGCTGTCCGGATTGGGCGGCAGTGACTGTTCGCTGCCGTCGGCCAGAATTTCAACGAGACGCCCGTCTGCCTTCAATCGCACCCGCATGTCGGCCTCCCTGTAGGTCAGGG
>JAFAQJ010000176.1 GCA_019246455.1 Pseudolabrys sp. | reverse complement strand
TGAGGCAAGCACAGGAGAATTTGCGTCAGGCCTTGGAACGAGGCGCGAGCGAAGAAGAAATCAAAAAATTGATGGATGATCTGCGGGCCGCGCTCGACAAATTTATGCAGGCGTTGATGGAAGAACTGCGCAAGAATCCGCAGCAATTGGCGCGGCCGCTTGACCGCAATACCCGCACGTTGAGCCCGCAAGACCTCAAGAACATGCTCGACCGTCTCGAGAATTTGGCGCGGTCCGGCAACAAAGATGCCGCGCGTCAATTGCTCGAACAACTGCAATCGATGCTGGAAAATCTGCAAACCGCGCGCCCCGGCGCCTCGCCGGACGGCGACGATGACGATGACATGATGTCGGCGCTAGATGAGCTCGGCGACATGATCCGCAAGCAACAACAGTTGCGTGACAAGACGTTTCGTCAGGGCCAAGACCAACGGCGTGACCGTCAACGCGGTCAACAAGGTCAGCAGGGTCAGCAAGGCGATCAGCAGATGGGCGACTTGCGGCAGGATCAGCAACAGTTACGCGAGCGCCTCAATAAACTGCTTGAACAGCTTAAGCAGCGCGGCATGACTAATCCCCAGCAGGGCCAGAACGGCGAGAAAGGCCAGGGTGGGAAAGGCGATATGGATCAGCTCGGCGACGCCGAGGAGGCAATGGGCGACGCTGAAGGTCAACTTGGGGATGGCAATTCAGACGGCGCCGTCGATTCCCAAGGTCGCGCACTCGAAGCGATGCGCAAGGGCGCTCAAGGCATGGCGCAGGCGATGCAGCAGCAGGGCACGATCGGTCCAGGACCGAATGGCCGGCCTGGCCGAGCCCAAGGCCGCGCGCAAAACGATACCGATCCGTTAGGCCGCCCGCTACGCGGACGCGACTACGGCGACGATGTCACCGTCAAGGTGCCGGGCGAGATTGACGCGCAGCGCGCGCGGCGCATTCTTGAAGAGCTAAGACGGCGCTTTGCCGATCCGGCGCGGCCGCAGCTCGAGCTCGACTATATTGAGCGCTTGCTCAAGGACTTCTAGGAATTCGGAAAAACGCTGACGCTACTTCAGTCCGGGCACGCCATCGTGCGCGGTGAAAAAGCGAACGACGACATCCGCCGCTTCAGCGGGCGGGGAGGCGAGCCGGCTGCGGAACGGTAGCGTTTCGCCGGGACCCAGCACGCTGCGGCTTGGCTGTGCCGTCCAAGAATAGATTTCCTGGCCGCCGTTATTGCGAACGCCGAAGCGCAGCCGTGGCACCTCGACTGCTTTGTTTGATGCGCTGATGATATTGCCTTCGACGACCAGCACACTCACTCCGTCATTCTCCTCTTTCGAGACCTTCACGTCTTCAAAGGCAAGATGACGTAAATTGACCGGAAGGCCGATCGCCGCGAAGAGTGAGGCCGTCTGCGGCACGAACCGCACGACCTCGTTGCGGGCTCCGATAAGGGCAACGTTGAAGCCAAGCAGGACGAGGATCAACGCCGTCCATTTCGATGATCGGCGCTTGGCTTTGCGTTTCGACTGCATACGCGCACGCCGCGCGGCGAAGCTCTCGACGTCATCGACATCGATTGAGGCATGGTAGGGAAGCGCGCCTTCGTGAACGGGCGGCGCAAGCGGAGGCGCTTCGGTGGCTGCAATCGTCGGCGGCTCTGGAACTGGTGAGTGTTCTACAGTGCTGCTGGCATCGGGCGGTTCCGAGCGCCTGCCGAAGACCGGTGGAGGCTCCGGTTCGCCATTTGCGAAATCGTCGGGCGCTGCGGTCGGAGAGGAGACGGGCACCTCCGCACGGCGAGCGCGCGGCGCCGGCGAGAGCCCTTGTGCTTCGGCAATGACGTCTTCGGCAAACGTGCTGATCTCAGGCGCTGTTTTCGGGCCGCCAGCGAACCAGGCAGTCTTGCAACGCGCGCAGCGCACCATTCGCCCAGCCGGTCCGAGCGACGCCGGGTCGATCACGTAGGATGTGGCGCAACTCGGGCAGACGATCAGCATGGCCGCGTGGCAAGTGGATCCGATGACGGTACCAGCCGTCCGTTAATGCAACGGAAACCAAAACTGGCCGTTCGCAAGTCGGAATCAGCGCTAGAATGACGCGGTAAAACGGCCCGCAGACCGCAACAATGCGCTAAAAGCCCGTTTTGCGTGGCTGGGCGGCTTTTTGGAGCTTCGACAGGCGGGGGGCAGAGGCAGGTGGTCCGATTCGAAAATGTAGGGCTACGCTATGGGCTCGGACCGGAGGTCCTGCGTGATCTCTCGTTTCGCATCGAGCCGCACTCGTTCCAGTTTCTTACCGGTCCCTCCGGGGCCGGGAAAACTTCACTTTTGAAGCTCCTGTTCCTGTCGCTCAAACCGACCCGTGGCCTGATCACCCAATTTGGGCATGACGTGGCGACGTTGAGCGTGGACGCGCTTGCCACCTTGCGCCGGCGCGTCGGCATCGTCTTCCAGGATTTTCGGCTGCTCGACCACATGACGACCTACGAAAACGTCGCTCTGCCATTACGGGTGAGTGGCCGTGCTGAAGAATCCTACCGCGACGAGGTGATCGAGTTGCTCAACTGGGTTGGCCTTGGCGACCGGATATGGGCGCTGCCGCCCGTGCTGTCGGGCGGCGAGAAGCAGCGCGCCGCCATTGCACGTGCGGTGATCGCTCGCCCGCAATTGCTGCTGGCGGACGAGCCGACCGGCAACGTCGATCCATCTCTCGCCCAACGTTTGCTGCGTCTGTTTGTCGAACTTAACAAGTCCGGCACATCGGTGGTCATTGCCACGCATGACATCGCGTTGATGGACCAATACGATGCTCGGCGCCTTGTTCTCCACGAAGGGCGATTGCACATTTACGATTGAACGCAATGACGGAAAACTCGACAAGAGATGTTGCTGTGTTGCCGCGCGTCCGGGGTGGACTACCGCCGTCGCGCGCTCCGATCGTGCCCCGAAATACGATTTCAGGGCGCGCTTTGGTTGCTGTGGTCGCGATCATGACTTTCCTGGCCGCTATGACGACCGGTGCGGTGACTTTGGTCAGCGAAGCCGCAAGCGGCTGGCAGACCGACGTGGCGCGTGAGGTTTCCATCCAGATCAAACCTGCGACAGGCCGTGATGTCGACGCCGGCGTCGACAAAGCCGTCGCTTTGGCCAAAGCCGCGCGCGGTGTGTCAGACGTGCGAGCGATGACGAGGGAAGAGTCTGCGAACCTGCTTGAGCCTTGGCTGGGGAGTGGGTTGACGATGACCGATCTCCCCGTGCCACGCATGGTCGTCGTGAAGCTGGGGAACGATACCGCTGATCTTGACGGCCTGCGCAGCGCGCTGGCCCGCGAGGTGCCGGGTGCCACGCTCGACGACCATCGCGGATGGATTTCCCGCATGCGTACGATGGCCAACAGCGCGGTAGCGATCGGCGTGATCGTTCTTATTCTGATGATCGCTGCGACAATGCTCTCGGTTAGCTTTGCGACCCGCGGCGCTATGGCTGCGAATCGGTCGGTGATCGAAGTGCTGCATTTCGTCGGTGCGAAGAACAGTTATATCGCTACGCATTTCCAGAGGCATTTTTTGGTCCTCGGTTTCGAGGGCGGTGTTATCGGTGGCGGCGCAGCAATCGTGCTGTTCGCGATGACTGGGTTGGTAATGCGGGGCTTGGGCGGCACGGCCATGGGCGACCAAACGGCGGCACTATTTGGCGGGTTTACGATTGGCTGGTTGGGATATGGCGCTATGATCGGTTTGGTTGTGCTGATCGCGGCCGTGACAGCCCTGACATCGCGTCGCACGGTCAATCGCACACTGGCGATGATCGACTAGCATGCTAAGCAGCTTTGTTCGCTGGATCGGATACCTCACGATCGTTGCAGCGCTCGCGGGGCTGCTGGCGCTTACTGCGGGTTTCTTCGGTTTCGTTTCTCAAATTTCTGACGAAGAGCCGCAGCTCTATCGTGCAGCCGACGGCATTGTCGCACTGACGGGAGCGGCTTCGCGCATTCCCGACGCGCTTGTTCTGCTCACCAATCAACGGGGTCGTCGATTGTTGATTACGGGGGTGCACCCGACGACGACGGGCCGCGAAATCGCGCAGCTCACCGCGCTCAACGAAAAGGTTTTTGCTTGCTGTGTCGATCTCGACCGCTCGGCGCTCAACACCTACGGCAATGCCGTCGAGACACGTCGCTGGGCCCGTGAAAAAGGCTTCAATTCATTGATCGTCGTGACGTCGAACTGGCATATGCCGCGTGCCATGGCGGAAATTGAGCATCAACTGCCGGATGTGACGCTTGTCCCGTACCCTGTCGTTTCTGACAAAGTTAAAGGCGAGCCATGGTGGTCGAATTCCAATACCGCCCGACTTTTGATCGGCGAATATCTCAAATATGTCTTCGCGCTGGTGCGTAACCGGCTCGACCCCGACGTTGGCTGAGGGCTCAGTGTGCTGATTCTTTTTCGCTCGATTTTGTTCAACGTGGCATTCTATCTCGGCACCGGCTTGTGGCTTGTGGTGGCGTTGCCGACCTTCTTCATGCCGTATCGCGCCATTGTGTGGGTCGCAAAGACCTGGGGCAGGACGAATCTCTGGCTGCTGCGCGTTATTTGCGGCACGCGATCCGAGTTCCGGCATTTGGAGCGCATCCCGCGTGGCCCGCTGATTGTTGCGGCCAAGCACCAATCGGCCTGGGAAACCTTCGCGCTACTGTGGTTGTTCGACGATCCGACCTTTATCCTCAAGCGCGAGCTGCAATGGATCCCGCTGTTCGGCTGGTTCACGATCAAGGGTCGCATGGTGCCGGTCGATCGCGGTGGTGGAGCGCAAGCGTTAGCGGACATGGCCGAGCGGGTTCGCAAGGAGCTCATGCATGGCCGCCAGATCATTATCTTTCCGGAAGGCACGCGCCGGCCGGCGGGTGCCGAGCCGAAATACAAGTACGGCGTCACTCATCTCTATGCTGCGTGCGGCGTCCCCTGCTTGCCAGTTGCGCTCAATTCCGGATTGTTCTGGCCGCGGCGTTCGATCCGCCGCTTTCCGGGGACCATTGTTGCCGAGATGCTCGACCCAATCCAACCGGGGCTCGACAATGAGGCGTTCTTTACGAGGTTGCGCACAGAACTTGAAGCCGGAAGCGAACGGCTATTTGTCGAAGGTAGCGAGCACTTGATGAAAGAGTCGCCCTAATTGGAAGGTGCGGTGCCTCGCGCGCCTTTGAGGCGCTCGGCCAGACGGTGCAGCTCGATATCGCGAAAGCCGAGTTCTTCCAGTGCTTTCACCGTCTCCAGCACGTAGTCGCGATTGTTGCCAGAGCGGCCGTGGCCTTGCCACACATGATGGATCTGCTGTTCGAGCGACAGACGGCCGGCATACTGAGGGTGGCCGCGATCGACCGTGTAGCAAAGCGCTTCGACTCGCAGCTTTGGATCGCTGTCGAGCCAGATCGCGCGCGTTTCCTCGCGATACACCATGGTCGCCTGCTCGCGGGCTCTGAGATAGGCAATCGTGTCCGCGCGCCGGCTCGAAGCAACTCGATAAGCGACACCGCGGCAATTACCACCGCGATCAAGACCCAATACGAGGCCCGGCGTTTCCGGCGTGCCGCGGTGCACGAAGGAGTAGACACAAAGCGCGCGGTGTGCGCCAACGAGCCGTGCCTGGCGGCGTTCGATAAATTCGAAGCCTGGCCGCCAGATCAGCGATCCGTAGCCGAACACCCAGAGATCGTCACCGTTTTCTTCGATGGCTGCGCTCGCTGTGAAGTGAAGGCTGAATCCGACGTTGACAAAGGCACGTCAA